>DATMFE010000276.1:0-2985 GCA_035556295.1 Ureibacillus sp. | reverse complement strand
TATTGAAGCAAATATTAATATTGGTGATTTTATATATAATATTAACTTAGGAAGAAATATCATTGTCAGGAATGTTTTTGGAGCAAATATCCCCTTAAATGATATACAACTGATAATCAATGACATCATCAATCTATTCGATACATTTAGCTTCCATGCCGTAACGAGGTATACACATCTTAAAAATAAAGTGATAGAAGAAAAGAACACTTTCATAAGTGAAAATCACAGAGATAAATTGGCATTACTAGGACAAATATCATCCAGTTTTGTTCACGAATTCAGAAATCCCCTAACCGCAGTTATGGGCTTTAATAAACTCTTGAAAAAAGAAAATCCCAATCTAAAATATCTAGATATCATGGATTATGAACTAAATCAGCTGAATTTCAGGATAACGCAATTCCTTCACACTTCCAAAGCTGATTTTAACGAGGGAAAAAGGGAAAAGTTTTTCATCCGGGACCTATTTGATGAAATTCAACAACTAACTTATGCAAGTATAGTCGATGAAAGCATAAATGTAGATATAGAAATCCCTCCTGACTTTTCTATAATAGCGAGCAGAGATGCTCTAAAACAAGTATTACTAAACCTTTTTATAAATTCCATTGATGCATTAAAGCATAAAGATCAGCCTAGGACTTTGAAAGTACTTTCTTTCACTGAGTCAGATGAAAAGATAATCAGCATATCAAACAACGGACCTGCCATTGCAAGTGAATACATCGAATCAATTTTCGAGCCTTTTTTCACAACGAAAGAATTAGGAACAGGTATCGGCTTGTACGTTTGTAAGAAGATTGTAGAATGTTACGATGGTTATATGAGTTGTGTATCTAACGATAATTTAACAACATTCAATATACATTTCCCAAATAGTTGAGTGTTTATCGACTAACTGTCCAAAGGAGTGAAAATCATGTCTTATCTGAAAAGTGTAGATTGGTTAAAGAATCTAATGGATCAAAAGGTCGTTCATTTTGTAATCGTGGATGTCCGATTTAGCTTAGGTGATCCAACTACAGGCAGAAAATCTTATCTGAATGGGCATATTCCAGGCGCAGTTTATTTGGATTTGGACCAGGATTTATCTAGCACAGTAGGCAAACATGGCGGGAGGCACCCATTACCCAATATAGATGAACTATGTATTAAATTAGGGGAGATAGGGATTGATCAATCCACTTATGTGATTATTTATGATGACCAGGATGGGATGTTTGCCGCTCGTTTATGGTGGCAATTGCGTTATCTAGGCCATACAAATATATACATCTTAAATGGAGGTTACTCTAAATGGGTGCAAGCTGGATTGGATCAAACAACAGACATTCCGCAATATGAGAAAAGAACCTTTCATCCCGCTTTGCTTTTGGATGAGATCATGTATATGAAAGATGTGAAAAACAGACTTCACCATGAAAATGTTCTTTTAATCGACTCACGAGAAAGAACGAGATATCTCGGGGAAGAAGAACCGATAGATAAAAAAGCGGGGCATATTCCTGGTGCCATCAACTATTTCTGGAAAGAGGTCATTACTGATTCCGGAGAATGGAAGACAAAGAATGATTTGCAGAAGCACTTTTCTTCTGTACCAAAAGAAAAAGAAATTATCGTGTATTGCGGTTCTGGCGTTTCTGCCTGTCCTAATATCTTGGCATTACATGAGGCTGGCTATCAAAATGTAAAACTGTATGCTGGTAGCTGGAGTGACTGGATTAGCTATCCTGAAAATGCAATCGCTTTGGAAGAAGAATAAACCTTATAATGAAGGACGGTAGAGTTAAAGAAGAACCTACCGTTTTTATGTGCGAAAATAGCTTTATTCAATAGGAAGTCGGTACATCTTTACAATAATCCCATTATCGGCGGGTTGAAAATTGAACTCTAGTTAACCGTTCAAAACCAATCTGTTCATACAAGCGGAGGCTCCCTCTTCATAAAGTCACCGGGATGTAAATCAATACTCTGTACGTCTCCTGATTTGGCTCGACGAATGATGCTGAAAGATTAAATAGGATCTATATAAAAGTAACAGACAGTTCATGAACTGTCTGTTACTTTTATATCATAGAACTACTTGTTAGCTAGTCAGCTAGGAGGCAACCGACCGAGTCAATAAACAACCACTCAAGCCTTGATCCTAGATTTTATCGAACTTTAAAATATGAGAGCTGAAACTTGAACGCATAAGAACTTTAATTTCTGAGCTTTATATCTTGAGTTTTGATTGTTGAACTTTTATTCATCTAGTATCAACTATTTGATATCATATCATGATAAAAGATGGCGGCTGTTACGCCATAGCCGCCGGTGCGTGTTTAAGTTTTATCAGTTTTCGACTAACTAACAGTATTTTCTTTTTATTCTACATGAATTTTTGTGATTGTGTTACTTTCAGAAAGAACAAAATCACACTCTGTTTCAAAGTCTTCGATTCTTTGCGTTAATTGTTCAATTTTACTTTTTAGATCAAGGGAATCAATTAACTTCGCTTCATTGTCTGCTTTGAAAGCTTTTGTAATTTCTTCATTTCCCATCGCTTTCGCTTTCCCATCTTTTCCGTAAAGCGCCTCGAGTTGACGATCCAAGCGATGTTTAACCTCTTCATTTACTTCATCAACATAATCAACTAGTTTCGTATATGTATTTTTCAATTTCGCTAATAACGTTTTCTCATACTCAATCGATGTTTTCCGTTCAATAACTTCTGCCACCGTCATCGTTACGCCAGCAACTTCAACAGTCGTTGTTGCATTCGATACAACAATCGCCGACTTAATCTTATTTCGTCTTTTAATTAAATCTTGAACAGACTGATAATCCGCTTTAGCCCGTTTTTCGACTTCCTCGACACTGTTGAATCCAGTCATCACTTTCTTCCCAACCATGTATCCGCCAAACGCCGCATCATGAATGGTACGTTGAATTCTTTTATCTAACAGTTTTAATTCTGATAAAGCACGAGTAATAGTAATT
>DATMFE010000275.1:0-4559 GCA_035556295.1 Ureibacillus sp. | reverse complement strand
TTGTCGTCATTTATGCTATTTTATTGCTAGTTATATCAATATTAAGTTCGTTGATTTCCATTCGTAAAATTACAAAAATAGACCCACTTCAAGCAATTGGGAGGATAGAGTAATGTCAGGAATAAAGTTCAATCATGTATCTAAATTCTATCAACAAGGGGCAAATCAAGTTGTTGCTCTTAATGATGTTTCTCTTTCCGTCGAACAAGGAGAATTTATTGCCGTCGTTGGTCCCTCAGGTTCAGGTAAAAGTACTTTTCTTTCCATCGCAGGGGCCTTACTACAAGCCTCAGAAGGGGAGGTAAACCTTAATGGAAAAGTAATAGGGGATCTAAAAGAGAAAGATTTATCAAAAGTACGCCTTGAGGAAATAGGGTTTATATTACAAACAAGCAATCTAATTCCTTACTTAAATGTTCTCGACCAATTACTAGTTGTAAAAAAAATGGCCGGTAAAGTGACAAAAAGAGATAAAGAAAATGCCAAAGAATTACTTCAAAAGCTTGGATTGGAAACAAAAATAAAAAAACTCCCGGAACATTTATCTGGAGGAGAGCGTCAACGTACAGCTATTGCTCGTGCCTTTATGAATAATCCTTCGATTATTTTGGCTGATGAACCAACAGCAAGCCTCGATACTCAAAGAGCCCATGAGGTCGTCCAACTTATTGCGAGGAAGGTGAAATCCAGAAATAAGGCAGCCATTATGGTGACCCATGACGAGCGAATGTTAACATACTGTGACAAAGTCTATCGAATGGAAGACGGTGAACTTAAGCCGACTAGTTTTCATTTTGAAAGTCTAAAATGACAAGTAGGGGGAATAATCAATGATTATTGTAACAAACAGAATCAAAACGAAATTAGGTTTTGCTGAAAAAATGGCTCCAATGTTTACAAGACCAGGAGCCTTACAGAAAATGGATGGTTTTGTAAAAGTCGAAGTATTAATTACTAAAAACCTTTCAGAATATGATGAGTTCAATGTAAATATGTATTGGAACACTATGGAAGACTTTGCCCAATGGAAAAACAGCGATGCTTTCAAAGAAGCCCATAAAGGTCCAACTAATGGTGGACAAGATTCACCTATCTTAGGAAGTGAAATCATTATTTCTGAGGTTGCTTCGACTTTAGAGTCAAATATATGATGACCTTTTTTGGCAACTTATAGTCAGTTTCTCTAGCACACTAGACAAAAAGGTAGGCTAAACAAGTATGTCATAAATAATAAAGCTTGTTTAGCCTATACCTTTCTACAAACCTTTCGATTCATCAATGGAATTCATGTGAAGAGCCGTCTCTACTTGTGATACGGTTCACCGCACCTATCAAACTGGCGGTTTCTAATCTCTGATAATCCCTTTTTCCCTTTTCTTTCTCCTTTACAAACGATATGTTTGCTCTTTCATAATAACGGCCTCTTAAGGTGATAGAGGTAAAAAAATAAAGCATACTATTTCTTCGTATTTTGCTATTATATTGTATACGTGAATCTAAAATTCAAAAGCACAATCTTGATGGTAAGAATCTGTTTTAGCATCAAGATTGTGCTTTTTTCAACTATGATAATCTAAAAGTAAATATTCCCCACTTTCCTCACGTTATTAGCCAACAACAAATCCCCTAAGGTAATCTCTTGGTCCAAAATCCGCCTCGAAAATATCTTGGTTCATAAGAAACAACAAAAGCTTTTGGTGCCATCTCTTCAATTATGTTAAGTAGTTTTTTTTCATTCGTGCGTTTCGCTAATACTTGCATAACAATTCTGTTTCCATCCCTGCCATCAGCTAGCCAGCTTGTTACGCCAAACCCTTTTTCTCTTAATACAATCAGAATATTCTCTTCCTGCTTATCAATTACAATTTGTACAGTGATATACCCTAATGCCAGCCACTGTTCAATTTTACTTCCTAAATAAACACCACTGCCCCAGCCTAAACAATAGGCAATTAAATTTTGAACTTCATCAATATTTTCAAGAACAATATTTAGTCCCATTAAATATGTATAAACCTCGACAATACTTACTAATGAAGCTAAAATATTTTGGCCCTTCATTACAAACAAAAGTCGAATTGTAAATAATGATACATAAACAACATTAATGACAACAATTGTCACTATCATATTTATTCCATCCATCCCTATCCTCCCGTTTGTTACCTCTTAATTTTATATAAGTATATTAATGTTTAAGGATTGATTATTTATAAACCAATAGTCTAACCTCTAACACCATTTTCCTTACCATTTGTATAAAATTTATGCTTTATTCAGGCAAGGTAACCCTAGGATTTTTATTAATTTATATCATGAGAAAAAACACACACCCTTCCACCACGACATGTTTTTTAAAAAATTAGGCATCCTAAAAATATCTAAGAAAAAAGGATGATATCCCGGATCTTATATCAACTATTTTACAATTGCTATTTGAGTTATATAAATGGATTGAAAGGAGCTCCATTCGTGAAACTGTACCAGATAAGAAAAGGTCAATTTGTGTATTATAACAATGAGTTACACAAGGTCTATGGGGTAAAACCAATGTATAAACTATCCGTTCATCTTATTAAGCTGAGGGATTTAACACAGCATATAACTAATGCAGCAAGTGTGGAAAGATACATTCCAAGGGAAAATGACAGCTTTATTCATAATCATAAAGTATATACGCTTAGGAATAATCAAAAACCTGTAGCGGGAGATTTGATTTTAATTAACAATCCGGCCCCCGATACCCTGGATCACTATACCTTAAATGAAATTGAAGTGGTTGAAACTGTTGATAACAAAGGGGTCATTACAAGTGATTTGGATGGTATCAAGCATACTGAATATTTATTGATGGTACCTGGCCGTGCTCCTGACAGTCATCCTATCGATTATAAAGACATGGTAAATATTGAAGAAAACTTTGATGATGCTGGTCAACAAATTATTCATCCATACGGCGAGCTATCCACGCAGTTGGGAGATATATATATGAAGAAGGAGAGTGATGTGTTAATCGAGGCTATGGTAGTTGCGATTAAAGGACAAACTGTTTATCTTGGAGGCGGATTAGAGGTGCCCCATGAAGAGTTGATGGATACGGATAAGTGGGAATTTCAATACAATCCCTTTAATAACTGACAGAGCTACATCTATATTGTTAAATATTCTTCAAGTGCCAGGAGGTTTCCATGGATAAGGTTAAAGAAAATAGTGTTTTTATTATCTCTCTATTGCTGACCCTCATTTTTATTATCTGGGGAGTTTTTTTTACAGGTAATCTTACCAAAGTCACCAACGCCATTTATAATGGCTCAATCGATTACCTTGGTTGGGTTTATCTTGGTACTACTCTATTCTTCGTCATTTTTTCTATCTACTTGTTGTTCTCAAAGTACGGAAATATCCGGCTCGGCAGGAGAAATGACAAGCCTGATTTCTCTACTGCTTCCTGGCTGGCAATGCTGTTTGGTGCTGGTATGGGTGTCGGAATCGTGTACTGGAGCGTCGCCGAACCAGTAACTCATTATACAGCCCCTCCATATGGAAAAGCTTATACCATTGATGCAGCCAACACCGCAATGAAATATACATTTTTCCATTGGGGCCTGCACCCATGGGCAATCTACACTGTAATAGGGTTAGCCCTTGCTTTTTTTCAATATAATAAACGACTGCCTGCAGCTATCAGCTCAGCGTTCCATCCCATTTTGGGCGACAGAATTTACGGGCCGATTGGCAAAACGATTGATATCCTGTCCATCTTTGCAACAGTCTTCGGTATTGCAACCTCTTTGGGGCTTGGGGCCATGCAGGTTACTGCAGGTATGCATGACATATTCGGCAGTCCTAATACGTTATTTATCCAGCTGATTGTCATTTTAGTTGCAACAGTCCTTTTTATTATTTCCCTTAATACAGGCTTAGAAAGAGGAATAAAGTACTTATCCAACGCAGCAATCATCTTTTCAGTGACAATCATTGTATTGATTTTGATTGTCGGTCCAACATTAACTGTATTTAAAGTGTTTTTCAATACAACGGGACTGTATTTAAGTGACTTTTTACATATGAGTTTACGGTTAAGCCCCTTTGGAAAAGGTGAGCAATGGATTGCTTCATGGACCCTGTTTTACTGGGCTTGGTGGATTGCCTGGGCACCATTCGTCGGCATGTTCATTGCCCGAGTTTCAAGAGGGAGAACCATAAAGGAGTTTGTGATTGGTGTATTGATTGTTCCCACACTTGGAACCTGTCTTTGGATGTCCGTTTTTGGCGGTTCGGCACTTGACCTTGTACAAGATTCCGGTAACCATGACTTAGCAAAACATATCGCCGAAAACGTATCATTGTCCATTTTTATATTCTTTGATCATCTACCGTTAAGCTCCCTGTTAAGCATTTTGGGTTTCGCTGTGGTTGCAATTTATTATATAACAGTAGCCGATACCGCAACCTTTGTATTGGGGATGCTAAGTGAAGGTGGAACGTTTAATCCTTCTAACAAAATAAAAATGACATGGGGAGTCATCCAATCTGCTTTAGCTGCTGTTTTGCTGCTA
>DATMFE010000274.1:0-4715 GCA_035556295.1 Ureibacillus sp. | reverse complement strand
AAGGATAATTGCTTCGTTTAGACCGATTGTCCTCGCGAGCGTTGGTAGTATGACAAGTGGTGATTCTTGAATTAATAGTTTCATTGGTTTGACTCCTTTCAATTGGTAACTTAGTTTTGCATGAAGTGGGGAGGGACATGAGCTGTCCCTTCGCCCTGTTGGCTAAACGATTTCTGTTTCTTTTAATAGTTTTCGAACTTTTTGGATGAGACGATCTCGGCGTTTTCTTAATGCATAGTACGCGATCCCATATTTTTCACATAGTTCTTCATAGCTGTAGCCATTGTAGTAGAGATCCACAATAAGCTGGATTTCATTTTCGTTTAGTAGATTTTTGAGCGTTGATAGAAGTTGGGAATCTTCTTGGTGATTTTGATTTTTAATCTCTAGTAGTTGGGCCGTAGCCGTTAATTTGTCATGTTCATAAGAGATTTCGTGGTCAGTAAAGGTGTTTTCATTTTTCAATTCTGTGTAGATCGTTGTTTGCATGTAGCGATAGGCATAGGGTGCAAAAGGGCCACGCTCAGGATTGTATTTTTTCCAGGCATGCCAAAGTGCGACTCGCGCGATTTGCCTGAAGTGCTCGTGATTTTTGTAGATGTTTGCCCGACGTAATAGGTTCGTAATCATTGGTTCGTATTGTTCTAGAATTTGTTCAAAATTGTCCACGTTTCGTTTCCTAACGATCGAAGCGCTTGATCTGTATTCCCGGGTGTTTTTATCGTAAAGGACAATTTAGCGCGGAGCGAATGAGGTATTAGGGTAATTTCTCTAGGAAATTAGGGAGATTTTGATAGATTATGAGAGGGATTTCTCTAAGAAAATTTGTGTAATAGAAAGTATTTTTTGGAGGTCGAGGATGGAGAATTCTTGGCTATTTTTTATGCAATTTAAAGTTTGAAAAGTAAGATTTGACTAGAAAAAATTCACAATTTTTTCACTATTGATACCGTTTACACAGTCAGTTTCAGGATTTAAAATATAGTTACAAGAAAATACAAAATTTGATATTTTTTGAAATTACACGAGATACGGGGGTGTTTTAAGGTTATGAAAGTGTAGTTTGATCTTTTATTTTCGAAATGGTTGTGTGCGTGGATAAATGTAGCTTTCGCCAACGCCAAAGGACATCGTGTTTAGCTTCGTACTCTTATTGTTCATTGAAAATTCTTTAGAAGCTGGAATTTGAAAAGGTATTCAAATTGTGGAGGGGTCAGTATGATTGAGGATGTTAAAAATGTAGTTTTACAAAACAGTAATATTGTTATAGCGCCTCATTATAACGGAAATCATTCATCCATCGTTTATACTTATCAAGGGCATCTTTATTTAAAGGAAACAGTGGATGAGGTCATGAATCAAATCTGTATTTATTTTTGCTCTGATTTACAAGGGCGGATCAACGGCACGCGAAAGAAATACGATTTTCGGAAAAAGCCACCAATCTTAATTTCAGAATTTTTGCCGCAAGTGGCAATTCCTTATCCTAGCCATATTGCTGGAGAAGATATGTGGGTATTCAACGCGAACTTTAAAATTGAGGAAGTTGAAAAATCGAAAAGTAAAATCATATTTGATAATCAGTTAAGCTTTGACATAGCGCGTAATCGTGACACCATTGAAAAACAACGCTTGCGGGCGATTCAAATTTTGTATGACATTACATATGGTGATCGATTAGTGGGACATGGTAAGGGCAACGTGGACAGGACTTTTATTGCCAGTCGATAGGGACATGGGGAGACACCATGTCTTTTTATTTTTGGGGTGAATGAATTGTAGATAAAGTTGACTGTTGATTGTACTTTGAGGGAAAAATAACAGTAGATTTTCAGCCTATTATGAGAAATATGCTTATTCTATTGTAAATAAAGGTAATTTTTACTCTTATTTGATTAAAATCAATGCTTTTCATCTGATTTTGAGCAATTAGCAGCAGTTTTTACGCTTATTTTAAGGGTTCTTTCTAGTTTACAGAATATAACCGTAATTTCTACCCTTATTTTTCTCCTATACATCCTTCAGCTTTAGCGTAAACGGTAGAATTTCCCCTAATATTTTCGATTTCAGTATGGAATTCGCAATGATATTACTTTTGAGCCCTCCCGAGTAAACTATGCGTGGGTTCTTTTATCCTACAGATATAGGTTTTAACTAATTATGAAATGGTTGTATATTAGGTTTTACGAAATTATGTGAATAGTTTTGAAACATTGGAATAGGGTCACTTACTAATTGCAAAATCATTTAATCTATCTGTACATATTTGTATACAATAATAAATTCATATTTCTAATGAATCCTGCATATATAAGATTTATTTACAAAAAAATTGCCAATCCTTAGCAAGAAGGAGTGGTTCGATTGGAAAGACGATTTTTTATCGGATTAATAAATGGGCTCATTCTAAGTGCTATTTTGTGGGTGTGTCTATTCGGATGGATCGTGATTATTATGAATATGCTGAGTGGACAATGAAGGCTATGAAAGGTAGGACAGAATTAAATAATGTTTTGAAAACTTTCGAACGAAGTAAGTTATGTGGTCGTCCACATTGACAAGTATTTGTTTGAAGGTTTTTTTATTGAAATAGTATTTAAGCTTGGTTACTAGGTGTGACTTAGAGAATGAAAAAATCAAAAAGAAAGTCTATAAGTGAACCTTTTTAGATGTGGGGATACACCTTTTTTCTATATAGTATTACTAGAGATGCAGAGGGGGAATTACATTATGAAAATTGGAATTATAGGTACAGGGAACATTGCACAATTTTTGTTAGAAGAAATCAGTAAATCTAAGGATGAAAATTTACATATCGTTTCGATTTTCGGAAGGAATCAGGAAGTTGGGAATGAGCTTGCTACTAAGTATGGGGTTTCATTTTTTGAGGATATTGATTTATTTCTTGCGTCTTGCATTGATGTTGTGGTTGAAGCGGCAACTGTTGAAGTGGTGAGAAACTTGGCGTCTAAAATTGTTATTGCCGGAAAACATTTGGTTGTTAGCAGTGTAGGTGCATTCGCTGATGGGGAGTTTTACCGTGAACTCGAGCAATTAGCGAATCAGCACAATACTGAAATTTATGTCCCATCCGGTGCAATTGGGGGAATTGATATCATCAAATCGGCGAACGCACTTGGTGAATTACGAAACGTGTCTATTGTGACGAGAAAATCACCGCAATCTCTATCGATGGAAGTTGAAGAGGAGACTGTTGTGTTCGAAGGTTCGGCATCAGAAGCTATTAAGCAATTCCCTAAAAATATCAATGTGTCGATCGTCTTGTCACTTGCAGGAATTGGGGAAGAGAAAACCAACGTGACGATCATTGCGGATCCTCAAACAACGAAAAACACGCATACAATTGAGGCTGAAGGTGAATTTGGCCGATTCCAACTACAAGTCGAAAACGAACCTATGAAACGCAACCCGAAAACGAGTGCCCTTGCGGCATTAAGTATTTTATCAGTGCTTCAAAATACAGGGAGTCGGGTGAAGATTGGGAGTTAGGTTGAATTATAAACAGGCACAGTTACTATGAACTGTGCCTTTTATCTTAACTTGTTGGCTAATTAACTACAATTACTGGTCAATTTTATCAATACTGATACCAGGAATAGAGATGCTTGCATCATTGTTGATTCATAAGAGATTAATCCTGCAGATGTCCCATCATAATCTTTTATTTAACAATTTATATAACGTATACATATATATTTTTTTTAGTAAGTTTTGGATAAATACCATCTTGTTTTTGGAGAGTTTAATGTGCAAGAAACCCTTTAATTTCTAACAAAACCATTACTTATCGTAGTGACTTATTATTGTATGTATCTAGTAAATTATGGCATTTTTAGATAAAAAACCGCAATTAAGTGATAAAATAACGAAAATATCCGTAGTACTTTTTTCTCTATCAATATATAATGGACAAATAGTTAAAAGCGACTATGAATCTATCACCGAAAGAGGAAAAACTATGAACAAAAATTGGTTAACAGGTTTCGTCATGAGTACGGCATTGTTGGCGAGTCCAATGATTTCGTCGCCAGTATCAGCTGCTGGAGTGAATTTTACAGATATTAATAACTCCTATGCGAAGAATGCAATCATGAATTTAGCTGAAGCGGGCATCGTCAATGGGGTATCAAATGAGTTGTTTAATCCAACTGGAAAGATCACTCGACAAGATTTTGCAATTATTCTTGCAAAATCATTAAATTTGGATGTAACGGGAACTCCGTTGAATTCTACGTTTAAGGATATACCGCAGACGCATTATGCTTTTAGCTATGTGGAAGCAGCTTCGAAAGCAGGACTTGTTAAAGGATATGGAAATGGAGAATTTGGGTTAAATGATACATTATCCCGCCAGGATTTGGCAATAATGTTCGTTCGTGCTCTTAATGTTGATTCAACAGGATATGGTTCAAAACTTCAGTTTACAGATTCTAAAAGCATTTCCAATTATGCAAAAGATGCAGTTGGGTTTGCAGTAGAAGCAGGGTTACTAAAAGGGATTGGCAACAATACTTTTGATCCAAAAGGTATTGCAGTACGACAAGATGTGGCTATCGTTGCCTCGAGGTTTTTGAGTGTTAAAGATGAGTATTTAAATCCAGAGCCGACGCCAGAACCAACACCTGATCCTGAGCCGCTACCTGAAATAGATCAAAATCCAGTCGTGCCACCGGTAACAGAACCAACGCCGGATC
>DATMFE010000273.1:0-3396 GCA_035556295.1 Ureibacillus sp. | reverse complement strand
TAGAGGCGGGCGATTTGTGTTTACGTGATCTTGGTTACTTCGATTTAGGAGACTTACAAGCCATTCATGATAGAAACGCTTACTATATCTCGCGGTTGAAGCTGAATACACGCATTTATATCAAGAATCCTGAGCCAGAATACTTCAACAATGGCACGTTAAAAAAGCAAACAGAATACATCCAGCTTGATATGACACAAATGATGTCTGGTCTAACCCCTGGTGAAACGATGGAAATCCACGAGGCATACATTGGCAAAAATCAGAAACTTCCAGCACGTGTCATGATCCATCGTTTAACCGATGATCAAACGCAAACACGCCTGAAAAACCAAGCAATACGTGAAAAGAAAAAAGGCATTGTCATGAAGGATAAAAGTAAACGTTTAATGGGCATGAATGTATATATCACGAACATGTCGTTAGAAGAAGTACCAACGAACTACGTGCATTCATTGTATTCACTTCGTTGGCAGATTGAGATTTTGTTTAAAACGTGGAAGTCATTCTTTGAAATGGATGAATGTAAAAATATGAAAAGAGAACGCCTAGAGTGTCATTTATATGGACAACTCATCGGTATTCTCCTCTGTTCTTCTACCATGTTTCAAATGCGACAACTTCTGCTTAAAAAGAAAAAACAAGAACTAAGTGAATACAAAGCGATTTATATGATTAAGGATTACTTTCCGTTACTGTTCCAAGCAATGGCAGTCGGCACAGATGAACTTTTGAAAATTCTGCATCGTCTTTATCAACTACTCAAAAAGAATGGTCGTAAATGTCATCGGTATAAGAAGATGACCGTCTTTGATATTCTAGGGGTTGTGTATGAAAGGACGGTGAAGCATAGACAGGCTGCCTAGTAAAAAAATCATATTTTAATAGGTTTCTTTGGCATGCCTACTTTTCCATCACTCGCTCGTTTTGAAACAAGAATGATTTCGTACCTAGTCATTTACATCGTTAGCTTGATGGGCATGGGGTTCCGTCAGGAAAATGCGGATTTACAACGTTAAGGAAATCAAAATATAAAAAGTCTAATTTCTCGGTGTTATAAGTGAAAAATTAGGCTTTAGTTACTTCATTAAAGCGCCTGATTGTTGAAGACTAAAGTTTATATTCACCAAGAAAATTGATGTGCTCTTATCCTAACAAATTTTATTTAGGACTTACATGTATGCCTTCACTCTCTCGCCAATCTGCGTAAAGTATACGCTTTACATTATCATATCCATTGGTAGTTAATTGGTTATCTAACCACTGTTGATCAAATCCGAGTTCATGTAAATTACCCCATAAAATTTCCCCATCTATAATTAACGATGTTGGGAGGTCTACTGGACTTTCTGGAAGATTGAGATCTTGCTTGTCTGGTTTTTGATACTTGGATTTTAATAATAAACTTATTTGCCCATTAGCTTCCAATATACCGTATTTGACTTCGCGAACTGAAAAGACATTATTTTGACGGAGTATACTCAATACTTGATTTACATCCAATTTGTTCTTTGTAAGTAACTTTCTGTCCATAACACCATCTCGAATGATGATGTTAGGATTGCCTAATAAGAGAGAACGTGTCGATTTATTTTTTAGAGTCATAAACTCTATTCCCAACATAAGAAACGTCCACAATCCGATGGCATATAAAAAATGAAAAATCCCTACCTTATCTTCATAAATGGTATTTCCTAAAAAATCTCCAAGTACTAACACAAAAACTAAGTGAAACGGGGTTAACTGATAGATGGATGTTCTGCCTGTTATGATAATGATAAAAAATAAAGTGGCAAAACCAACGATGACTTTGATCGTCAGTAAACCAATATTAACTTCTTCCAAAGTTTTTTCCTCCAATTTAAATTTTACTTAGTTGTAATATCTTGAAGTTTAGATAAAGAGGCTAGTTTTAGTATTAAAGCTCGAGTTCCAATTCCAACCATGATGTAATATATGAATGAATAACTGTATCTCCACTCATAATAATACACAAGTTCGACCCACTCGGAAAAAGGTTCACCAATAAAGGCGTATGTGAGTACCATAGTGATTTGTGCGATTATAAAAATTTTCCATGTTCTAAAATATTGATATAACAACATGTAAGCTACAGGCACCATTGAAAAATCAAAAGGAAAGGCCCGAGGAATAAAAGGTAAAAATGCAATGGGGTAATCCCAAAAACTATATTGTGCACCAACTACATCTAATAAGGTTGTTGTTATGATAATTATGGTACCAAATAACAAAATTTCTAAAATAATGTCTCGTTTAACAAGTTTAGCCCATATAACCCAAGGCACAACTAAAAAAACGACTAGTATCCACCATTCCCAAGTTAAAAACTCATTTTTAGCCAACCATTTAATTCTAAATGATAGAGCTTATCTTCTAATAAACGTATTTCCTTAAGATGTTCAAATATATTATCTATTGATATCACCCCTATATTTAAATGAAAAGGTAACAGATATTTTTGAATTCAAACTCTTTGAGCTGCCTTTTTAGTATTACCGTTTTTTAGTAATGTAATCATTCCATATTATGGTACTGTTCTTGCTAAAGTTACTCGCAGCGATATTTATCAACTTTTTTCGGAATGTTTATATAGTGAAACAGAATTACATGGGAAAGCGTTAAATCTTATGAGTTTAAAAAGTTTAAATGATAGACCACCAAATATGGAATACCCAAAAAGTGTAGAATTTATACAACACAACATCGTTAATAAATACATGGTTTGGTGAGAAAAGACCTTTAAATACTTTAGAAATAGGAGAACTTTTTGCAGCAGTTGAAAGAAATACAATTGGTCTAGTTCTTTTAATGGGATTAATACAGGTAATGAAAGACAAAGAAATAAAAGATTACTTATTAAAAGGAAAAAAACTTACTGAAAGACAAATAGAAGCATTTTCAAAATTTTTGAAGGAAAATTATAATTTCATGGGTACCCCCCTGACTATGGAGGTAACCGATTCAACAACATTACCATTTTCCGAAAGGTTAATTATGTTTTTCATTGGTTCTTCAAATCAAGTTGGTGTTTCTGCTCTCGGATACGCTCTATCTATTACAATGAGAAAGGATTTAGCAGCTGTGTGGTCCCTATTCTTTGTGGATGTAATGAAGTACGGTGGGGAAGGATTTAACATTTTAGTTGAACGCGGATGGATGGACAAACCCCCTCAACCGATTGATAGGAATGAATTTTACAAATCCTAAGTACTTGAATTTGGAGCAAACTAAATGGCGAATGAAAAACAAACTTTATTATGTAATTTTACGTATAGTATATTCCAGTTCGATGGCTGCTGATTTAAGACGTAAATATATGATTTGTCTGTTTAACCCTCCTCCTAATACTCCGGCTGTGCTGCATTAGGCATTTCC
>DATMFE010000272.1:0-6018 GCA_035556295.1 Ureibacillus sp. | reverse complement strand
TTTCGATGTACGAACGGTAGAAGAAGTTTTGACTTTCCGTTTTTCAGGTGTCTGATTTTTTACAGCATCAAAAATTTCATCTAATACATCTTTATATTTATTATAAATGGCGATACATAATTCATCGTTTACTTTTGCCATAGGTTTATTCACTCCTCTATATACCATCCGTAAGTTATGGACATATTGTTCTAAAAGATTTTTATTCGCAATTGAAATTTTGGGATGGTTTAAGCAAGGTACAATGACAAAATCATATAGTCCTTGATAATCAACTTGAATAAACTCCGGACATTTTGGTTTAACCGTAGAATCCGGAGATAAAAATACCTTTAAATCATATGTATACGAGTCATCCAAATTGTTTGAAATTTTTGTATATGTTTCGGTTTGATCTTTATTTTCACGTGATAATACTTTATTTTCCACAATAATTCGTACAAAGTCGTTCGTTAAATATAAATCAAATCGGGCATTTAATTTCGTATTTGTATCCGGATCAACGGCAGAAGCTGTTACCTCAGTAGCGACTTCCATTTTTTCTAACTCCAGTGCATCCGATTCAATCAAATCAAAATCGATAGTTGTTTTCATATTCGAAACGTTCTCTTCACAAATGTAGTAGAGAAAACGCTTCAGTGGGAATGAGCCTAAATTTAACGAAGAAGTTGGCGAGAGTAGCCAACTAATAAATGCGCTATGCATTGTTTCGCGGTGTCCAAAACCTAATAATTGAAACAAACTTTCTTTTTCAAAGGATTCCTGTAATCGTAAAAAATTGGGATCACTAATTAACTTATTCAGTTGGGATTTCAATTCTTTTGTATTGGTAATCATCATGAACCTCACATTCTAGACGGTGTCAAAATCTAACTTATAATCTATCATAGCATGTTTTAGAAATAGAGGAGAAATGTTCAATAAAACACAAGTTCTGCGAAATGTCGTTCGTGTGAATAGATTGTTTTTTATTAGATTAATTTTAAAATATTGTTATTCCACTGTAGACAAGCTCTTTTTTGTATGGATAGAGTCCCTAAGGTATACAACTCATTTTAATTTTTAGTATATCTATAGATTGATATGTGAGTGTTAATGTCTTGACGTAAGAATAGCCTTGTTCAGTTAAGATTAGAACGTCTTGGAACTACTAGAGAATAGTTAAAAACCTCATTTAGACATAATACGGTTCACCGTGGTTGATTTTAAACAAAATTACTTGACTTTCTTATTCTGCAATCTAGCTCCCTCTGAAAATTAGAAAAATTCTATGTTATAATGAGATAACAATTACTTTTTACTGTAGACGATTATAAGGGGCTGTGTTAGATATGAATAATGAACTTATAATGCCAATTGAAATTTCCATCAAAGAAAAAAAGAAACTATCAAAAGGACAAGTGAAACAAGCAGTCGTATTCTCACGATGTACGATGATAGAAGTACAAACCTCTTTAAATGAAAATTATTGTCTTATTTACTATAAAAATTCTCTTGTATATGGTGAACCATTAGAAAAAGTAGAAAAAGAATCATTTATAAACAAAATATGTAAAACTGGTATTATCTTACGTGGAGACCATCCGTTTCTACCCGCATTAATCCCCAGCGAAACTGCCACTATTCCAAATAAAAACAAGCTTTTCTCTCAACTTCAACAGCAATATTCTCTTCCGGAAGTTGCCTACATCGCTACAACTCTAGACTCCTATTTTTCTAAAGAACAACTAACAAATGTCATTTACAAAATCTTTTACCACTACAGAAGAAACGGTAACTTTATGCAAGCTTTTCAAATTATTCGGGTGTTAGCGGACTTTGCCCCCGATTTAAATTCAGCAAGAGAAATAAAGAATTCATTAGATTTTTATTCTTATAGAGATTTTTACAGCTCCTCATCACTACCTGTCATTCAACAAAAAGATCCTCTTTTTGTTGAATGGTATTGCTTCCAAAATCGATTTCAACCTGATAAATATAAAATTCTAGAAGATTTATTGAGAAAACAAAACTCGTTCTTAGAAATCGTATTATGGATGGAGAAAGTAGAAAAATGTTCTCAAGCAGATTCAGTCGAGAAGTATACAATTATGGCCTTGCAGTATATTTCAATGGAAAAATGGATTCTAACTTTAGGTCATTTGAATATTAATCCGTTTCAAGTGTTACCTCACACAAAATCAATCATTGACAAGATGATTCAAAATGAGCATTATGAAACAGCCGCTCTATTTTTATTAAAATTCCTTGATGCTCTCCCTACTGCCTATGATGACATCTTACATTCATTATGGGAACATTTAGATTCCACATTTATCGCCTCTCATTTAGATACCTTTATGTTGGTTATTCAACAACTAGTTCTAAAAGATGACGATAACCAGTCTGAACAAAAACTAATACAGGTTATTGGTAAATTACTAGTAACCTATGAGCTTAAAACGGTTCATGAAAAACTTCTACCGATTCAAAAATCTGTTCCACATTCTTCAATCATTCAGAAAATAAATAAAATGATAACCTTACTAGAAGATCCCGATCACATGCTGGAATTAGGTCAATATTATGCAGAGTTTAAACAATATGATGAAGCTATTGAATGTTTCTCATGGGAAATGGAACTTCATCCGAACGACCCTGCTCCTGTATTGCAGCTATCCAAAATGTATCAAAATAAAGGGATGGTTAAAGAAGCAACGGCTTACCATCAAATTTATACTCAATTGAAATAACTCATGATAACGAGGCTGACTTAAAAATAGCGAATTGGCGAGATTATTAGATAAATTCGCGGAATTTTCCTTTTAAGACAGCCCCATTTCTTTTAGGAAATCGACCTTATTTCACTATAAACAATGCATCATTTCTTCAGCTTCATCCCATTTAACCGTAAAGCCTTGCCCTTTCGCACAAAAAATGGAAGAGGAAACATACTCAGGATCAGCATTTTTATCATACCCGATTCGTTCCATCACTTCTTGTTTATTATGACAGCGATGATATCCTGCAAAAGTTAAGTTGATACGTCCTTTCCCTTGTGTAAACGATGCAAGTGTCGTGCTATAATCCATGAAGGTAGCCACAGGAACTATTACGGTTAAGGTCGCTTTCTCCCCTTCCGTAATCGGCGGATCAAAGCGACCATATGCAGTTTGGATATCTGATAAAACCCGGCCCATTTGGTCAATATCTACTTTTATCTTAAAATGGTAATATGGCTCAAGCAGGGTGTTCCTAGCCTTTTCCAATCCTTGTCTCAAAGCACGATAGGTTGCTTCCCGAAAATCACCGCCATGAGTATGCTTATTATGAGCTCTTCCTGTCAACAGCGTTACCTTTATATCTGTTAGCGGTGAGCCAGTAAGTAAACCATGATGTTCCCGTTCAAAGATATGTTGACCTACTAGATTTTGCAATCCAATTGATAAATCATCGATATGGCACTCACTTTCAAATGCGATTCCACTGTTTCTTTTTCCAGGCTCTAATTTTACATGCACTTCTGCATAATGACGCAGCGGCTCAAAATGACCGTATCCCGTAACTTCTGTTTCAATGGTTTCCTTATAAAGAATCTCTGGTTGTTCAAAAGCTACTTTTAAATCAAATCGTTCCAGTACTATTTGCTCTAGTATTTCTAGTTGAATCTTCCCCATAACATGCAGATGAAGTTCCTGCAGACGCTCCTCCCACGTTACATTAAGAGAAGGATCTTCCGCCTCAAGCATGCGAAAATATTTTAAAGCCTCTTTTATCTGAACTCGAGGTTCAAAAACAACTTTAGATCGCAGCGTCGGTACCATTTCGTATGACACTTTTTCCTTTAAGGCACCTACTCCATCACCAACCGAGGCACTAGTAAGTCCAGTTACAGCAAAAAGCTCTCCAGCACAAACTTGGTTGATTTGTTGATATTGGTTTCCGTTAAACATACGAATTTGTGTGATTTTTTCTATTTCTCCATCTCCATAGGCGACTTCATCTCGAACATTCAACAAACCGCTCAATGCTTTTATAAAAGTCACTCTTGTACCCGTTTCATCATAACGAATTTTATAGACTCGACCAGCAAAAGGTTCGTGATTAGTGAAATGCGTAACCGTCAATAATTCAAATTTTTCTAGAAAGCTTTCCACCCCTATATCTTGTAGTGCAGACCCACTTGAACATGGATAAATGTCAGCCACTTCGATCATGTTTTGCATTTTTTGAAACCATAAATTTTGTTCATATCCCTTTTCCATAAAATGCTCCAAAACCTCTTCGTCCCGCTCAGCAATAAATTCTATTAATTCATCTGTCATCTTTCCATTAGTGAACGATTTTGAAATATCGCATACATTTTCTGTTAGATTATTGCGAATCTCATCTAGCACCTGATCAACATCTGCTCCAGTTCGATCGATTTTATTAATAAAGAAAAAGGTAGGCACATGATGTTTTTGTAATAGGTTCCAAACCGTCTCCGTATGCCCTTCTACTCCTTCTACTGCACTAATCACAATACTAGCAAAATCCATTACTTGTATCGCTCGCTCCATTTCCGGAGAAAAATCAACATGTCCTGGGGTATCAATTAAATAATAGGTGGAGTTCCCATACTCAAAAATGCCTTGGTCCGCAAAAACAGTGATACCACGCTGCTTTTCAATCTCATGGTTATCAAGAAACGCGCTTTGATGATCAACCCGCCCACGCTTCTTAATACCTTTAGTATGATAAAGCAATTGTTCTGAAAAAGTGGTTTTTCCTGCATCAACGTGTGCTAAAATTCCAATCGTTTTATTCATAGTTACTATACTGCTCCTATTCGTAATCTATTTGTTCATGATAATAACCATTATAGCAAGACTGTCACGATTTCACTTAAAACTCCTTTTTAATTTATGGTATATCTCAATAGACTTAGGAGATAGTATGACTAGAACTTTTTGTAGGAGTGATAGCTATGAGAGCAAATTGTTTCAGTGAGTATGACCCTTTGAAACAAGTTATTTTATGTGAACCACAATACATGAGAATTAAAGACGTAATTAATGAAACACAAAAGCATTTTGAAGATGAAGGCATTCATATTAAAACCGCAATGACTCAGCATGCTAATTTTGTATCAGCCCTTAGAAAATTAGGAATAGAGGTTATCCTACTTCCTTCTTATAACAAGTATCCCGAGCAAGTATTTACTCGTGATATAGGATTTACACTCGGAGAGAAAGTTTTTGTAGCCGAGATGGGTACGGACATCAGGACAGGCGAAGAAAATGTGCTGAAAGAATGGCTTCAAAACAAACATGTACCTTTTCATAATCTAACAGGAGATCGAATAGAGGGAGGCGATGTCCTGTTAGATGGAAATACCATCTATGTCGGGGTTAGTGAGCGAACAAATATCGAGTCTATTGAAAAGCTTCAGAAGCTTCTTCCTGAATTTGATGTCATCCCTATTCCGTTTACTGATACCTACCTCCATCTAGATTGTGTATTTAATATCATTTCCCGGAACGAAGCATTGATTTTTCCTGGAGAAATTAATAAAGAGCAATTAGACCTGCTAGCATCTAGATACGATTTAATTGAAGTAAACGAAGATGAGCAATTTACTCTTGGGACGAATGTGCTTTCAATCGGAAATAAGAAGATTATTTCTCTCCCTGTCAACACAAAGGTTAACAAGGAACTAAGAAAAAGAGGCTACGAACTGATTGAGGTTGATATTACGGAAATCATAAAATCTGGAGGAGCATTCAGATGCTGCACTCTTCCTATCGTTAGAGAAAAACTGGATTACCAACATTAACCTAGACAACTTTATGAAGGTGTTCAAGTTTGGCACGCAATCAAAAAACGCCTCTACAATTATCTGTAGAGACGTCTTTTGACGTTGGTATCACTTATCATACTCTTGAAAAATAACGTAACGGTTTTCTGGGGATATTTTACAGATTGTTATCGTTCCCCTCCGTCATCTATCAGTGCTGTGAAAACAACGTGACAACTCTATAAGCATTGCCCCCCTTC
>DATMFE010000271.1:0-2581 GCA_035556295.1 Ureibacillus sp. | reverse complement strand
TATATTTGGTTGTGCGATGTATGTTTCATTAATTTTAACACCGAAAATTATGGAGAAAAGTTATGATAAGTTAAGAATACAGCGTCTGGTGCTTGCCCGTAACTCAGAAGTAGGAGGAACCTTAACTTCTGGAATGGTTCCGTGGACGGATAACGGTGTATTTCTAGCTACAACGCTTGGAATTTCTACATTCGCTTATCTGCCGTTTATGTGGCTCAGTTTTGTCTCTATTATTTTAGCGATTATTTACGGATATACAGGGAAATTCATTTGGTACGTAAAAGAAGAAAAGCAGCGTTCTGCTATAGCAAAATAAAAGAGGCTGGGATAAAAGTGTTTTAGTGAAAGAAAAATCCGAACGATGAATGAAGATTCTTAATGAAGAATCAACTTCGTTCGGATTTTTTTATTGGTATGATAAACGTAGGTCTCATGTATTTCGTTGCTTCTAGCTGTTGATTGAATTGATTTAGTTATGTCTCGAGCTCTTTTTAATCAAATCATTTCTGGATATTCGATTTTCCAGTGAACATTTTGAAGGTAAAGCTGAACATCCGCCTTTTTTTTCTGCTGCAGAAGTTTCAGAATATGTCGGTGATGTTCATTCATTACATGTAAAATGGCGTATAGCTCTTTATTGTCATCGCTAAAGTACGTTTGTCTGATGAATCCGTCTTGTAAAGACATAAGCTGTTCTTTTAAGGTCACATTATTGCATCGGTTCAAATAGACTCGATGAAAATATGTTTGATATTTTTGATAATCCTGATAATTTTCTAATTCAATCGAAACATCGATTTTTGTAATAAGCTCATCCATCTCCGTAAAATCTTCTTCAGTTAAGTGATCAATCGACAGGGCAGCTGCCAGACCATCTAAAGCACCGACGATTTCAAATACTTCTAGTTTTTTTTGTGTATCAATTTCCTTTACAGTAAATCCTCTGCGCGGTCTGTATTCTAATAGGTTGTCTGAAGCTAATTTAATAAGCGCTTCTCTTACAGGCGTTCGGCTGACATTCAGCTGAGAACAAATACTGGCTTCATTTATTTTGTCGTTAGGCAGCAGTGTACCTTCTTGAATTTGACTTGCTATGTAGTTATATACATGATCTTTTAATGAATGATAAATCATAGGCCCCTTGTTCATTGTTTCCCCCTAAAATAAATATCGCATCAGCCGTTCTTTCTGTTCATGTCATGGTGATGAAAGAGTATAAAAATAGCAAGAAAGAACGTACAGATGTAAAAATAATCATATCATATCACTTCATTTAATCTTAGTTAGAATATAAAAAATAGAATTATTGAAATATTTTTTACTATTCAATGTTGTAAAAAATCTGAAAAATGATATAATCGTAAAAAGATTTAAGAAGTGTATATTGTATACAATATACAAGATTCGTACATATCGAAGAAATAGAGCCTACTCCTGCAGAGAAGAGACTATAGAGAATATGTAAAAAAACCAAGTTTTTGTATGGGTTTACTATAAAAAGGAGGTACATAATGGGTGAGAATACAACATCTATGAATCAGTTACAAAGAAAAATGAAAAGCCGTCATTTATTTATGATTTCCCTTGGCGGCGTTATCGGTACGGGGTTGTTTCTTAATTCAGGCTATACAATTAATGCAGCAGGTCCAGGGGGAACACTCCTTGCTTATTTAATCGGTGGATTAATTATGTATTTAGTCATGATATGTCTAGGGGAACTAAGCGTAGCAATGCCTGTGTCAGGATCATTTCAAGTATACGCTACAAAGTTTATAGGGCCGGGTACTGGTTTTGCGGTTGGGTGGCTCTACTGGCTGACTTGGGTGGTATCTGTCGGTTCGGAGTTTACAGCGTCTGGATTGCTTATGCAAAGATGGTTTCCTGACGTTTCCGTTTGGATATGGAGCGCGCTATTTGCTCTTTTATTATTTGGTTTAAATGCAACATCTGTACGTTTTTTCGGCGAAACAGAATTTTGGTTTTCAAGTATTAAAGTATTAACGATTATTGTATTTATTATTTTAGGCGCAGCAGCTATGTTTGGATTCATTCCTCTTAGCGGTCATGAAAAAGCGCCGATGCTTTCTCATTTTACTGGAGAGGGCGGTTTATTTCCAAATGGACTTATGCCTGTATTAATTACAATGGTTTCCGTTAGCTTTGCTTTTTCGGGAACAGAATTAATTGGTATTACGGCAGGAGAAACAGAGGATCCGGAAAAGAACATACCTCGAGCAATTAAAAATATCATTTGGCGTACGTTCTTCTTCTTTATTGGCGCCATGTTTGTACTATCTGGGTTGATTTCATGGAAACAAGCAGGAGTATTAGAAAGTCCTTTTGTGACGGTATTTGATCAAATAGGTATTCCTTACGCAGCAGATATTATGAACTTGGTTATTTTAACAGCTTTATTATCAAACGCTAATGCGGGATTATATGCATGTTCGAGAATGCTATGGTCATTATCTGATCAAAAAATGGTCAGCACTTGGTTAGGGAAAGTAACGTCTAAAGGAGTTCCATTTAATTCGTTACTTATCAGCATGGGAGTGGCATGTCTGTCCTTGCTGTCAAGCGT
>DATMFE010000270.1:0-3061 GCA_035556295.1 Ureibacillus sp. | reverse complement strand
CAATAACATTAAGTAGTATAAACTTTTTAAAGTTCCCGTACGAAAATTTAAGTATCCACATGGAAAAAGGCATATAAGGGCCAATACTAAAAGGAAGTTCATCTTTAATAAATAATGACCGCTTATCGTAAAACTTCCACCACTTTCTTTTGTGTCCATACAAATGATTTATAATCTCAAAAATAATAATAAAAACTCCCGCTAAAGAATAACGTTTTATACTGCGCTTTCCTATAAATAACAACGATAACCATGGAATGATTATAATAGATAAATTAAATACTAAGTGCCTCTTCGACATCATAAGCGATTTCACCTCAACCTATTTCTTCTACTCTTTTTTAATGTATCCAAAGATTATAAAAAAAAACGCCGAAACAGAAGTAAACAAATACTTTAGATTTTGTTCTGGATGTTTCTTTACAGTCCAGTTGAATTCATCAACACTAAATATCTAAATTTGTTTGAAAACCATCGTGGATGGAATATTGGGTGGTCTGTCTTATTCAATATTGTCATGTTTTGCGTGCTAAGAATTCATGTTAGTAGACCCTTGTTAGCTTGATTACTACATGTTTTATCCCTTTAACTCGCTAAAAGATATCTATTTTTTAAGTGGTGTCGGAAATTTAAAGAATGCGTGTGTGGATGAGCATGGTTTCTGTATCCACCAACAAATTAACACGGAACTTCACAGTAGGCTTCATAATGCTTCAGATTCAACCCAAGCATAAGTAAACAAAAAGGGTAAGAAACCTCCAATTGCTCTAACTTACTATTCCTCAGATAATTGACTTTGCACACCTACTCATGTATAAGGCATAAGATACGTTGACAGTTATACAGAAGGAGGACAATCATGTATTCAAGTCAAAATTTCTATAATTTTGGTCTTTATTATAATGACTATTATCGTACAACAAATGACACTCAACTTGTAAATGATATTCAGAAAGCAATTATTGCAGAGTATAGTGCTGTTGCTTGTTATGAAAAGTTAGCCAAACTAGCACCTACACAGGATGAAAGGAACACAATACTTGAGATAAAAAAAGATGAAAGGCGTCATCTTGAAGAGTTCAGCAGAATTTATACAAATCTAACAGGTAGGCAGCCAACTTTTAAAATCAGTGAGGAATGTCCAGATAAGTATAGAGCAGGAATCGAATTTGCCTTTAAAGATGAACAAGAAGCCGTTGATTTTTATTTAGATATCGCAGATAAGGCACAGGATGCTACTATTAAAGATAGATTTCGACGTGCAGCAGCAGATGAACAAAATCACGCTGTGTGGTTTTTGTTTTTTTTTCAAAAATCAAAGGTAACACACACTAATCGGCAAGTTGAAAATTACGGTGCTAAAGGAGCATTAAGTGCTTCCACATTGTCCGTACCTCAAATGTTGACATATGCCCTTCAAGACGAATACTTGGCACAAGCAAGATATGATAATATTCTAGGAACTTTTGGATATATTCGTACATTTGCACAAATAAAAGAAGCTGAAATGAGACATATAGATGCGTTGTTGCCCCTTTTTGAACGTTATCAAGTACCTTTACCTGTAGATATATCGCAGTCATTCGTTTCAACTCCAGAAAACATTAAGGCAGCATATGCTGCTGGCGTTCAAGGAGAAATAGACAATATTTCTATGTATGAAAGATTTTTATCACTTGATATCCCTAACGATATGAGAACGGTTTTTTCACAACTTCGTAACGCCTCTTTGAATCATCTTGCAGCATTTGAAAGAGGTCTTGCAAGAACTTTTTAGATTAAAGTGTAATTATGTCAATTTACATCATTAATAATTTTTCTAATCGAATCTTTTTTCATAGTTTTAAATACAGAAAAAGGAGTATGGTTATTAATGGAATCACACTCCTTTTGTATGGTTAACTAGTAGAACCTAAAGTTGGCACAGGTTAAGTAAATCTTTTATCAAGGGCATTTTTTTCTAAACTATATGCCTTTACTCTAATTCGACTGTCTAATAACAATATCATCGCTACATAATCCCTAAACCCAACATAATCTCGTTGATTCGGTTGCCTTAGAACCTCTTTAACCTCTCCATCTGTAAAACAGTTTATAAGGTCTATATCCTGTTTTAATAACCTCACACCTGATATTGGATTTACCTCAATTAAATCCTACCGCTCCAAATAATTAAACATCACCCTGTATACCCCTAAACGAATATTAATCGTTGTATCAGATAATGCTAAACCTTGGTCACTTTGGATATACTTATGTCCGTCATACTTAGGAGCATCATATTTCCAGTAGTTAATATAGTCTCTAAAAATCTGTGGTGATAGTTCGTCCACCGTTTCAATCTCATATGTTTTTTGAAGCCAATTAACAAAATAACCCCAATCCTTACGATAATCCTTTAACGTCCTCTCTCTTAGTCCCTCCGCACTCTTTCCCTCTACAACTAAATCAATTGCTTGTTCCATTGTTAATTTTGGATATTCCTTTTGATTAGCCATTTTTCCAACTGGTTTACATTTCACTCTTTTGTTTAAAGACATAAAGAAAGCCTCCTCAAATAGTTATGTTTGACAACATTAACTATCGAGAAGGCATGTAATTCACAACCCTGATTTGAAGCTTTTAGGGTTGTTAACACACATTTTGAGGCTTGTGTACACTCAAAATTTCATTGTAATTCATAACCCCGAACATTTATTCAAAACCTTAACAATTCTCTGGTGTTCCTGTATTCGAAGCCGTTCTAAATGATGACCCGCAGCCACAAGATGCGATGGCATTTGGATTCTCAATGGTAAATCCTCCGCCCATCATCGATTGTTTATAATCGATTGTTGTTCCATTTAAGATAGGCGCATCATCTTCACTAACGAGAATTTTAATATCAAACTGTTCTAATTGTTGATCCTTCTCTCCTGCCTCTTGTTCAAATGCCATTCCATAGGATAGACCGCTGCAACCGCCGCCTTTTACAGCTACTCGTAAGAAAGAGCCTTCCTCTCCATTATGTTTCATCATTTCTTTTATTTGAAAAGCTGCCGCTTCCGTAATATTAACAACA
>DATMFE010000269.1:0-2060 GCA_035556295.1 Ureibacillus sp. | reverse complement strand
GCCGCCAGCGTTCGTCCTGAGCCAGGATCAAACTCTCCGATAGAATTTGACTTGCTCATGTTGCACTTTTTTATAGTGTGTGCTCACTTTAAAAATTAACGTTGGCGCTTTGTTTTGTTCAGTTTTCAAAGAGCAATACTTCAACCTTTTTCATCTTAACATATCTTCGAATAGTTGTCAACTTCTACGAAGTTATGAAGTGTTTTTTAATCGCTGTTTTTTCAGCGACCATTTCATCTTAACGTTTTTAAAATCAAAAGTCAATCTCTTTTTCAAGATTGTTTTTTCGATGTTTTGTTTCCTTGTTGCTTTATCTATATTAAAGCTTAAAAACATATAAGTCAACCTATTTTTTAATTTAATAATATCTACAGCATACGCCTAAAAAGTCCTTCTTCTAAACATCCCACTCCCGATAATCACATTAACTCCTCTTAGTATCTAAAGCAATCTCCCCCTTTACTCATATTCATCATTCTTTTTCATTTAATCTGTGACCTCCCCTTCAACATCAAAAACCACTATTAAACATCCTGGAAAATTAAGTTGACATTCATATATGATGTATGATAATTTTATACCAAGTAAACTAATGAGATTAATTAACTTTGGATTTTCCAAAAAAATATAGACATAATTATTTATAAAAGGAGACTTTACTAATGACAAAATTACACGTACGTTCAGGAGCAGAGTCATTTTTTCTATCGGGCAACTCAACAGGTATTCTAATATGTCATGGTTTTAATGGAACTCCACAAAGTGTGCGGTATTTGGGTGAGGAGTTTGCTGCTCGCGGATATACAGTATATGCCCCAAGATTAAAAGGACACGGAACCCAGGTAAATGAAATGGAGGAAGCTACATACTTAGATTGGATAGACGACTTACACGAAGCCTATCTTCTATTAAAACAAACTTGTCATTCTATCTTTGTCATTGGCCAATCTATGGGCGGCGCGCTTGCCCTTCATTTAGCTACTAAGGAGACGTTTGATGGGGTGCTCACCATTAATGCTGCTCTTTCTGTTCCTGAATACGAGGTATTAGCTAATCAAGTACAGCCTCGATTTATTGCGGAAGGAAAACCAGATATTAAGGACCCAGAAGCAACAGAGATCACTTATGAACAAGTCCCATTAAAAGCGGCCTTTGAATTACTTAATATCATGAAAGCAGTTAAACAGGGGCTTCCAAAAGTCAAATGCCCAAGCATGCTCTTTGTATCTCCGGAAGATCACGTTGTACCCGCACAATGCACTGACGATATTTATAACTCTATAGCAGCATTACACAAAGAAAAAGTTATCTTACCAAATTCTTATCATGTTGCTTCATTAGACTATGATAAAGATAAGATTGTCGAGCATGCCGTAAACTTTATTCAATCTCATACAAAGAATGCTATTGCCGCTTCTTAAAATTAAAAAACAGGAAAAAACCGAGAGCTATTCACTCTCGGTTTTCTGTATAGTTGGTATAATCGGTACTTTCTTGACTTCCACATATAGCACATGATGGCCATCCATTTCTTTAACAATAAACTCATAACCATCAGCCTCTCGCTTATCCCCGACAGCCACTTCATACTTTCCTGTTAAAATCCAACCACCTAACGTATCAACGTCGTCTTCTACCAAATCAATAGCTAACGTATCATTCACATCTTCAATTAAAGTTTTTGCATCAAAGATATAATGATTGTCGGTAACCTTTTGAATAAGCGGGCGTTCGTCTTGGTCAAATTCATCGCGAATATCGCCCACAATTTCCTCTAAAATATCTTCAACTGTTACAAGGCCCGCTGTTCCACCGTATTCATCCGATAAAATCGCCATATGAATGCGTTCCTTTTGCATTTTAAGCAATAAATCATGAATCGGAATGGTCTCAAGTACACGAATGATTGGTGTAATGAAAGAATCGACTGTTAATTCAGTAACATTTTCTTCTGTAATAGTCGCTGTATATAAACGTTTAATATTGACCATTCCAATAACGTTATCTTTATCCCCATCAGTTACCGGGTAACGAGTAAATTGCTCTTCTTGAATTAATTC
>DATMFE010000268.1:0-16521 GCA_035556295.1 Ureibacillus sp. | reverse complement strand
CCCAGCGCTTAGAGCAAGAAGAACACCAATTGGATCTACAGTTGCCTCTCCTTTATTTACAAATAACAAAATGCATCCAACTATCGCAAGTAATGTTGCTATCCCCCATACTCTACTCGGCTTTCTTTTCCAAAAGAGCAATTCAATTATCCCCGAAAAAACAGGAGAGCTACCGATTGTAACAACGGTTCCTACTGCAACCCCTGTAAATCGTACAGATGTGAAAAATAAACATTGGAATAGCGCAATTGTTAAAGCAGCGAGTATCGTCCACTTCCAAGACCACGTTTTAAAGTTAATTTTCCGCATCGCAAGAGCAGCAATTAATAAAATGCCACCGCCAATTAGAGATCGAGTAGCTGCAACGGCAATTGGCGAAACACCCTCTTGAAGAAAGGTTTGTGTTGTTCCAACTGTTCCCCACAGCATTGCAGCAAATAAAACAAATATATATGGCAAAATATTCATAGGTCCATCCCCTAAAATTGTAAATTTCTACCCATTACAGTAATGCTACCATAATCTACAAGTTAAGCAATATCATAAATAGATGAAATTGGAGCCTAGTGATAGACGCAATAATCCACTATAATTAAGCAAGAAAGGGAGGTCATCATCTATGTATAAAACTATTGCTGAAACGGCAAAGGATATTTCGATGCCAGAGGAGCAAGTACTTCGCTACATCTATGAAGGCCGCATTAAAGCTGTCCATGACGGCGAGCAGTTTCTGATCAATAGCACTCAATTTGACACATATCACGAACAATTAGAACGAATTAAAGAAGAAATTGAAATTTGGCGTAATACACCTATTCCAGAAGATCCTGATGTGAAGGATGAGGATTAACAAATCATCATAAAGGAAATCAACCCATTTCTCGGCATGTGATTACTTTTAATTCAATTCAACGAACTAAGATGCCTAATAGCTAACCCTCCTCCACAGATCATACAAAAAAACTTCTTGAAGCGATTAAATCACTTCAAGAAGTTTTTTAAATTGACACTACAAACCCCGCGCGTTTTCCGATAATTTCAGCGTAGTCTTCTACCATCACACTTGCAGTTGGATACATACCAGCACCAGGACCAACAAGTGTCAATGTTCCGATATAGTTTGTTTCCAATGTAACAGCATTGAACACATCATCAACTGGATATAGTGGATGTTCCTTGTCGACGATCATTGGGCCAACTTTGGCAAAAATCGTTCCATCAGGATACTTTTCAACTTCAGCAACATGACGATAACGAAGACCTTGCTCAGTAGCTTCTTCCACTTGTTCAGAGGTAATTCCGTCAATCCCTATCACTTCTACATCTGCCCAATCCGGCTGCTTACCGAACGCTAGTGCAGAAAGAACCATTAATTTTTTAAATGCATCTTGGCCAGATACATCATTATAAGGATCCGCTTCTGCATACCCTAATCTTTGCGCTTCTGATAATGCTTTTTCGAAAGACCAACCTTCTGCACGCATTTTTGTCAGGATATAATTACATGTACCATTCAATACTCCTTGAATACGGCTCACATCATTAACGAGTAATATATTCTTCATTGTTTTAATTACTGGTACGCCACCTGCTGTTGTCGCTTCGTATCCTACAAAAACGCCATTCTTCTTGGCAAGTTCTTGCAACTCAAGGCCACGCTTGGCAAACATTACTTTATTGGCAGTAACAACATGGCATTTATGCTCAACAGCACGTTTTAAATATGTAAATGCTGGCTCTTCATTTACGATTGCTTCAAACACGACCTGTAACCCTTTTACCGAAAGCACATCATCGATGCTATCAGTTAACAAATGCGCTGTACCCGGTACACGTTCATTTGACGTATCTCGAACTAATATTTTAGCAACTTCTAACTCTAACCCTAATTTACTTTTTAATTCTTCACGCTTTTCATTCAAAATATGATAGATTCCCTGACCTACAGTGCCAAATCCTAAGATGGCCGCCTTAATTGTTGCCATACGATTTCCGCCTCCATCTTTTTTGCAAAATTCTATTTATATATTAATTTTACCGAAAATTCAATATACAAATTTTATCTTATATTTCAAAGTAACTCAAGGAAAATCTCCCCAAGGAAGACATTTGTTTTTTTAAGAAGGTCAAAGAAACTTCAAATGATAATAAATAAACCTATGAATATAAAAAATGTAGCAGCCAAGGGGAGCTGGCCGCTACTGTAAGCGATACATATCTATTTCAAAGGGGGACTTTGAAACCAAATTTCAGTATTCGTGTGAATAAAAAGTCTTTCGCCCAATGAATGGCTCCCAATAATATGAAATAAGGATTTTTTATCGAAATGATGATTAGTAAACCTACTTATCACTTTCTTACTGATGGACTTTTTATGAATCTAACAAACAATTAAGCTTCTGCTACACTTTGTGCAACAACTGCTTTTGTTAGAGCTTGGTCTAAATCGGCAATAATATCATCCACTGATTCTAATCCAACTGATAAGCGAATAAGCTCTTCGCTAACACCAGCTATTTTTAATTCTTCTGCAGATAATTGTTGGTGAGTTGTTGATGCAGGGTGAATAATTAAGGATTTCGCATCTCCAACGTTTGCAACATGGGAGAATAATTGAACATTATCAATTAACTTACTACCTGCTTCGCGACCACCTTTTATTCCAAATGTAAGAATAGAGCCGAAGCCATTTTTCAAATATTTCTTCGCTAGATCATGTGTTGGGAAGTTTTCTTTCCCTGGATAATTTACATATTCCACAAATGGGTGGTTCTCCAGGAATTCCGCAACTTTTAATGTATTTTCACCATGTTTTGTATAACGCAAATGAAGCGTTTCTAAACCTTGTAAGAAGTTAAATGCTGCATCGGCACTTAGTGTTGGACCGAAGTCACGTAATAATTGAACACGGAATTTTGTTGCAAATGCGGCAGCAGCCGTATCAATTCCATAACGTAAGCCGTGGTAGCTTGTATCTGGCTCAGTAAATCCAGGGAAACGACCTTGTGTCCAATCGAATTTACCTGCATCCACAACTACACCGCCGATTGTTGTTCCATGGCCACCAATCCATTTAGTAGCAGAATGAATAACAACATCTGCACCGAACTCAATCGGATTAGAACCGTATGGTGATGGGAATGTATTATCAATAATTAATGGTAAACCATGTTCATGCGCAATTGCGGCAACTGCCTCAATATCTAAAATATTTAAGCTTGGGTTACCAAACGTTTCAGCATAAATTGCTTTTGTTTTTTCTGTGATTGCTGAACGGAAGTTTTCTGGGTTTCTTTCATCAACAAATACTGTTGTAATACCATAACGAGGTAAAGTATTCGCAAATAAATTATATGTTCCTCCATATAATGAACCAGCTGCTACGATTTCATCCCCTGCTCCTGCAATGTTTAAGATAGAAAATGCGATTGCTGCCATACCTGATGATACTGCAACCGCTGCTGTACCACCTTCTAATAATGCTACGCGTTTTTCAAATACATCAACAGTTGGATTCATGATACGAGAGTAAATATTTCCTGGTGTTTCTAATGCGAATAGAGATCTTGCATGTTCTGTGTTTTCAAATGAATATGCTGTAGTACGGTAAATTGGTACTGCAATTGCACCAGTTACAGGGTCAGGTTTTTGACCACCGTGTAGTAATAATGTTTCCGGACGTAATTCTGACATGTTTCTTCTTCCTCCTAAAAATTATTCGATGGATAATCGGTTAGTATGAGGAGGACATTCTGGAAAAACAAAAAGCCCTCTTCTTTAAGAAGAGGGCTGCTAAGAAGCAATTTTTCCTCCCCTTATCTTTCAGATCCCGATGAATCTGTAGGAATTAGCACCTTTGCGTTAAATCACGCCGGTTGCCGGGCATCTTAGGGCCTAGTCCCTCCGCCTCTCTGGATAAGAGTATTTGATTCATGTTCCATCGTTGAAATAACTATAATCCATAGTATTTCACTATGTCAACTTATTTTTGAAAAAATTTTGAAACCTTTTATATTATTCACTGGTATAATATATTAGTATTTTCTCAATGAAAGGAGATAATGTATGATATTCGCCTCATTTACAGTACTAATAATTGGTTACTTAATAGGCTGTATTCTTGGTTCAAATGTTGTGTATTTTTTAACAGGGGTAAACCTAAAACAAACTGGTTCAAAGAATGCTGGGGCAACGAATGCAGTCATTTCTATTGGTTGGAAATATGGAATATTAGTAGTCATTATCGATATAGGAAAAGCAATTTTAGCATTTCTTCTCATACACAATTTATTAAATCACTTATATTTCACGCCAGAACAAAATATGATATTACTTTATATAACAGGTGCAGCAGTAATAATCGGCCATAATTTCCCCTTCCATATGAATTTTAATGGTGGAAAGGGAACAGCTTCATTAGTTGGAATGCTTTTATCGATGAATTGGAAAATAGGATTATTAGCGATCGTTTCATTCTTCATTTTTGCATTTATCTCTAATTACCTAATCGTAGGTGTATTCCAACTTTATATTTTATTAACAATTATCGCTTTTCATGAAGCAACCATTTTACCATTGATTATTTCCATTGGACTATTAGCAGTTGCAGTCATTCTTCACTTGGAAAACATTAACCGCATTCGAAAAGGAACAGAACCAAAAATGTCTTTAATATATAGGCACCGTTAGGGCTTTCTTGAAAGGTTTTCTTTCTAGAAAGCCTTTCATTTTTAATACATAAAGTAATTGTCGCCTATCCACCCAACTAAACTTAGCTTTTTCACTCATCTATTTTCTCGCTTAGCGTGTATTTTTTGTCATCAATTGAAAAGTATACTAATATTACCTTAAAGGTTACTTTCCATATAAAAACCTCAAATTAATACATAAAGGGGAGAAAGTTATGAACGAGGTTACAAAGCTACTACAAAGTCACTCATCTGTGCGTAAATATACAGGTGAACAAATTTCAAAGGAAACTGTTATTGATATCATAAGAACTGCACAAATGGCTGCTAGCTCACATTTTGTACAAGCTTACAGTATTATTTGGGTAACGGATGAAGAAAAGAAAAAAAGATTAGGTGAACTATCAAAAAATGAGTTCCAATTCTCTACTGCGGGTGCCTCATTTTTATTTTGTGTAGATTTCAAGCGCCTTCAAATGGCAGGAAAAAAACATGGTGTTGATATAGTAGTCGATACAGCAGAAAACGTACTCGTTGGGGTTGCAGATGTAGCGATCTTTGCTCAAAATTTTGTTATCGCCGCTGAATCACACGGATATGGGATTTGTTATATCGGAGGTGCACGTAATAATCCTGCTGAGATCAGTGAATTATTTGATTTACCTGATTACGTATTCCCGCTATTTGCTATGACAATTGGAACTCCAACAAAAAGAAATGAAACAAAACCAAGACTTCCAGTCGAAGCCGTTATGCATGAAAATTCTTATAACGTTGAGAAATATGAAACTCTTTTAGACGAATATGATTCAGTAATGGAAGACTACTATGCTAGTCGTAGTTCTAATCAAAAAATTGCGAACTGGACAAAACAAATGGCAGATTTCTTAGTCAATCAACGAAGACCTCATATAAAAGAATTCTTAGCTTCTAAAGGATTTAACTGGAAGTAAAACATAGGCGACTCTTATTAGTAAAAAGTATACAGCTTACCCTTCAAACGTCCTATTTTAAAATTAGGACAAAAGAGTTTTAGGTTATTAGTTACAATTAAAGGTAACACCTCTGCAAATGAAGGGAAGTTTAGTTATGCATACCGATAAATTTGTAATGAAGGCTTTCGAGCAACATCATATTAACCAGATCCGTTATTTTTATCGCTCTATTGCTGAGATTAACGTTGCCCTTGCTAAGATTCATAAAAGTATAGAATGTAAATTAGATAAAGGTAAATACCGACTATTAACAGACTATATTGATCAATACATCTCTCATACTTCCGTTTGGAACGTAAAGTTTGTAGTCAATTTAGAAAATCCTGAAGTTGCAATGCTCCAGATTTTCCATTTGGAGTATATTTTTGACCATGAGGAAATGGAACATTTTAAATTCGAGAGAGCCATTTTGGCACAACTTGAGGAGAAATTTTTGGAGTTAAATGCTTTTAAACAAGAACATATCCAACTACGAAAGCAAAAATTGCTAAATAAGATAGCCACACATGAGAACCAGACAGACTATTAATATAGGACTTCTGGTTCTTTTTATTTAGATATTCTAGTATAGTGCAACATTATGATTCATACATACTAGTATTTACGATTATGACAAGGAGGATCAACATTGAGAAATCTTATTATTGCCTTATTTATCATTAGTAGTATCTTTTACGTTTTCTTTTATTCTTCCATATATGACCCATTGAAAATGGTATTTAAATTAATTCCTATGCTTCTAATTATTTTGCTAGTCATTTTATCTAAAGCACCAAATGTGAAAACATATAAAGGATATGTATTGATAGGTCTCATTTTCTGCGCAATTGGAGATTACACTTTGCAATGGTTTATCGTTGGTTTAATTAGCTTTTTAATTGGTCATTTATTTTATATACGAGCATTTTCCACGACAAAAGAACAGGAAGTTCCTTTAATAGCTAAAATTCTACTTATTATTTATGGACTTGTAATGGCATTAGTTATTGCAGGTGCGTTAATTCAATCAGAGAATATGGTGTTAGCAATAGCAGTACTTTGCTATATATTTGTCATTTTAACAATGGGGTGGACTTCATTTCGAACAGGTTCGAAGTTTGCCATGATTGGTGCCTTCCTATTTATTATTTCAGACTCAGTGCTTGCCGTTAATAAGTTTGTTGTTTCAGTTGACTTTTCACACCAATTGATTATGACTACCTATTACGGTGCACAAATTTTTCTTGCGTTGAGTATAGTTAATTATTCAGCAATTAAAGGGAAAGGTGTACAATAGAGATATTCTATTTCCAATTCAAGGAGGACTTACAAGTGAAAGAACAAGTAATTGAACGATTGATTCGTTATGCGAAAGTTGATACACAATCAAATGCTGAAAGCACAACAACACCTTCTACTCAAAAACAATTTGATTTATTAAACATATTAAAGGCTGAGCTTGAAACAATCGGCTTAACAGAAATTACATTAGATGAAAATGGCTACTTATTTGCGACTCTACCAGCCAATACAGAAAAACAAGTACCAACTTTAGGGTTCTTAGCTCATGTTGATACAACATCAGATTTTTCTGGTACGAATGTAAATCCTCAAAGAATCGACAATTACGACGGTGGCGATATTCAATTAAAAAATGGGTTAGTTATGTCACCAAACTATTTCCCTAACTTAAAAAATTACGTAGGTCAAACATTAATTACAACGGACGGAACTACTCTTTTAGGTGCGGACGATAAAGCAGGAATTGCAGAAATTATGACTGCAATGGAATTCCTTATCCAACATCCTGAAGTTAAACACGGAAAAATCCGCGTTGCCTTTACTCCTGATGAAGAAATTGGTCGCGGTCCACATAAATTTGATGTAGAGAAATTTGGAGCAGACTTTGCCTATACAATGGATGGCGGGCCACTTGGTGAATTACAATACGAAAGCTTTAACGCAGCAGGTGTGAAAGTTACAACACGTGGTACAAGTGTTCACCCAGGTTCTGCAAAAGACAAAATGGTGAATGCCATCACTATGGCAATCAAATTCCAAAACGAAATGCCTCAAGATGCTGTTCCAGAAAAAACAGAAGGTTATGAAGGATTCATTCATCTTATGAGTTTCAATGGACATATTGAAGAAGCAAAACTTTCTTATATCATTCGTGATCATGACCGTGAAAAATTCGAAGCAAAAAAAGCTCATATGTTAGCAGCTGAGAAAAAGATAAAAGAAGCGTTTGGCGAAGATGCAATTACTGTTGAAATCGAAGATCAGTACTATAACATGCGTGAAAAAATTGAACCTGTAATGGAAATTGTCGATATTGCTAAGACAGCATTACAAAACCTTAACATCACTCCAATAATCGAACCAGTACGTGGTGGTACAGATGGCTCTCAATTATCTTACATGGGATTACCTACACCTAATATTTTCGCAGGTGGAGAAAACATGCATGGTAAATTTGAATATGTATCTGCTGAAACAATGGAACTAGCTACAAAAGTTATTTTAGAAATTGTACAATTATTCGAAGCACAAAATTAATATGTTTAAGCGAAGTAAGTTTTCCATAACTTGCTTCGCTTCACTTTTTGTTGTATTTGTCAGAATATTTAAATATATGATTAAATACATAACCATTTACATCCTTCTTTAGAAAGTAGGTTATAAGGTTGAGAGAAATTACACTTGGTATTTTAGCTGCACTTTTCTTCGCTGTTACATTCATACTAAATCGTTCGATGGATTTGGATGGAGGTAGCTGGTTGTGGAGTGCATCACTGCGGTACTTTTTTATGCTCCCCTTCTTAATCTTATTAGTAACTATCCGAAAGGGATGGAAACCACTAGCTCATGAGATGAAGAGCCAACCATCAAAATGGTTGCTTTGGAGTTTTGTAGGATTTGTTTTGTTCTATGCACCATTAACTTTTGCTGCTTCTTATGGGCCGGGCTGGCTCGTTTCAGGAACATGGCAGCTGACCATTGTAGCAGGTGTTCTACTAGCTCCATTTTTCGTCGTAAAATTTGGAAATCAAATCGTTCGTCAGAGAATTCCTGTTATTTCTCTATTAATCTCTTGTGTAATTTTAGTAGGAATTGTATTAATTCAATTGCCACAATCCCAAATAACAACATTTCAGACATTAATTTTAGGGATTCTTCCTGTCATCATAGCAGCCTTTTCCTACCCACTTGGCAATCGAAAAATGATGGAAGTCGTTAGTGGGAGACTTGATTCTTACCAGCGCGTGCTAGGGATGACTATCGCATCACTTCCAGCTTGGGTTGTTCTTGCAATCATTGCACTGTTCACAGTTGGACTACCGTCTATAAGCCAAACTATCCAATCATTAATTGTCGCCCTAAGCTCTGGTGTGATTGCCACGGTTTTATTTTTTATAGCTACTGATCGCGTACGTGATAATCAAGGAAAGCTAGCAGCCGTTGAAGCAACTCAATCTACCGAAGTGTTATTTGTTATTATTGGCGAAATGTTGATACTTGGTATCCCGCTTCCTGACCCAATTGCACTAATTGGAATTGCAATTATTGTTATTGGTATGCTCTTGCATAGTTATCACGTGGCTCAAGTTAATAAGAATCTTTCATCTTCATCATAACAAGCTAGTTATCATTCATAAAAAAGCACTAATAAATTCACAAGCTTCCATGCTTGAATCCATTAGTGCTTTTTGTTATTTTTAATTATCGTTCTCCACATCTTACTTTCCACCATAAACTAGCTACTTAAACTATTTACCCCTCCAAATTCCTTTGCTTTTTGATTAATCAATTTGACTACTTCCTTAACGTCTTTCCCTTTTTGCTCAATATCAAATACTTTCGACAAAAAGTGAATTAAAGAATAAATCGCCATTTCTCTTTCAATCATTATGGAATAATATGCATGATGCAGTAATTTTGCTTCTTGTTCATCTTCTACCGTTTTGACAATCTCATTCAACGTAATATTCCCTACATTATATACAAGATATAAAGTGACACACCCCTCATGATATTTACTAAACACCGAAAACTTTTCAATCAATTTGTTCTTCATCCCTACCAAGCTCCTTGTTTGATAAATTCACTTATGAGATGAGTATTGCCCAATATCGTATCTATTAATCTATTTCTAAGAAAAATTATTTAATCCCTGACAAAATAATCCCTTTAATATTATTAATAATAATTATAAATAATAATCATTATCAATTAACACAAATCCTTAAAAAAGGCTAAACGATTACAATTATCATTCTCAATTAGATATAAATTTTCTCATTCTTTACTTGTAATTATTCTAATCTAGGTGTATGATGTTTATAACATTTTTAATTTGGAGCTGATTATATGGATACGGAAAGACCCAACAGTAATAAGAAACTATTAATAATTGCGGCTTCTTTAACATTATTTTTTGCATTACTAGAAATTATCTATGGATTCATTTCTGGTTCTTTAATGATTATTGGCGATGGTATTCATATGAGCTCAGATGCTATTTCATTAATCCTTTCGTTAATTGCAGCTGTAGTAGCAACTCGAGCTTCAACGAATAAAAAAACCTTTGGATATAAACGCTTTGAGCCGATTGCTGCATTTATCAACGGTCTCACTCTTGTATTGATACCACTATATATCATTTTTGAAGCGGTCAATCGTATTATTACACCTATCGAAATTAATCCAACACAGATGTTAGTAGTTGGAATGATTGGTTTAGCAGTTAATGCTATAGTTGGATTTGTTCTTTCAAAAGGACAATCAAACCTAAACATGAGAAGTGCTTTACTACACGTAATGGCTGATTTAATTACAAGTTTAAGTGCAGTTATTGTAGCACTTGCCGTTATGTTCTACGGTCTAAACTGGTTGGATCCAATTGGTAGTATCATTACATCCTTCATCATTATTCGTGGGGGAATGAAAATTACAAAAGAGTCCTTCAACATTCTCATGGAAGGTACGCCTAAAGGCTATTCAGTGGATTACATCAAACAAATCATTCAGAAAAATCGTAATGAAGTCGATGTCGAGGATATTAAAATTTGGTGTGTGAACGAAGAAGAGGTATACACAATGATTCGAGTAAAATCTAGACAAAATATTGTGAGTAACATTCATTTAGCTATTAAACAAAGCGTATCTAATTCTACAAACATTCCCGTTGAACATATTTATGTTGATGTGAACTGATTACTTTGCTTCCCAACGAAAAAGGACTTCTTATAAATTAGAAGTCCTTTCATTTTTATATATTCAAGTATGCTTAATACTTCGTCGATACTGGAATTGTTTGATTTGATAAAATAAAAAACAACCAATACAGAAACCTAAAATCGCTATAAAGGACGCAGCTGCTACCATAACCGTAAATGCATACCCTGCAATCTCCCAACCTAGTAGAAAACTAATGAATCCTCCACCTAGACAAAAGGTTGCAATACATGAATTAAACTTTTGTTGTGTAACATCTTCTGGAATATAGCTCTTTCCTTCCTTTATTAAAAAAACCCTAGCTATCTTCATTATTGGGTTAAATTTAAATAAAATGCCCATCAAATTTGCAATTAATGGAATCAACAAAATCCACTCTTGCCCTGTAATCCATGTTAATAAGACGGAAAGAAAAATGGTCCATTGATTTGTTCTAACTAAAGGACGTGGTATTGATAGTACTTGTGACATCTTAATACCAACCTTTCTTATTTGTTTTATACATTTTATTATATTTACTTTAATTTGTATACTAAAATTACTTATCATTCTCCTAAAAATGATATAGTTGTACTGAAAGGATTGGTGAGTATGCCAGCATTAACATACGATCAATTACGATTGCTTAATTCATATAGTATCTTTACGGAAAATACAGACAAACCACTTTTTACATTAGAAAATTTACATAAAGATTTTTTTATTAAGGATTTCCGCAATTTAATGATGGGAATTACTCAGGCTAGTACAGAAGCAGCAGCTGTATCTCATTTTGGAAGACGCTATGGGATGTTTATGGCTATGCAATTTTATATGCTTACAGCTCATGATGAAATTTGGGATGGAAATAAACGAGACGTGCGCTATAGTCTTGTCCATGAATATGGCGTCAATACGTTGGGGACTTTTATCACCGCGACTGATTTCCGTTATGTTAAAGACAACGAACGAGAAAGAGTGATTACAAGTCTTCTCTATCAGATCCATCAAGTCATTATTCAGCTTAGAAAAACAACTTCGATATCTCCACTTACCTTGTGGGAAAACATTTTTGGGTATATGCTTTGGAATTATTCTGAACTTCTTCAAAATCCGCTCCTTGCAGACAGGGCATTTGAGGATTTGGAAATCTTAGAGGATTCAAAAGTGTGGTCAAGTTTTTCAAACAAGTCCTTGTTTTACCAGTACACAGGTGGAAAAAGTCCAGTGGATCTTATAGGAAAACCTGTACGTAAAAGCTGTTGCTTTTCAAAGGATATTCCTGGTCTTATGGCCTGTCAGTTTTGTCCAATAAAATAATAAATTAACAATATAAAAATCGCTATTTGCATTGTAAATAGCGACTTTTTTGCTCTGTTATCGATTTTCTTTATAAAATAATACGTTTCAGTTCGGCCACACAATGTTTTGGATACTTTGTTATTAATTCACCATGACCATACCGATCAAATGAACGAATTCTTAAATTCGGTAAAACTTTTTTTAAATTTCTAGCTGATTTAGCTGCATATGATTCATTACTTCCATACCAATAAGTCACATCAGCATTAATGGAGCGTAAACTTTGAGGGATTTGGTATTCTAATAATTGTGCAAAACAATTTAATATCGTTTTATGGGAGATACTTGAATAAAATGCCTTTCTTAGAGCAACTTCATCAAACTTGCCATACTCCATTACTTTTCTTAATAAAATATGAAATGGCTTATTTTCTTTAATTTTGGAAATTTGATTTGATAAAAACATTGTACAAAACTTAGAAAAAATACCAAGAGGGTTACAATAAGCAGCATCTAATACAACACGATGAATTTGTAAAATTTGATTCGCTAGGATTTGGATAAGTATAGTCCCCCCCATTGAAAAGCCAGTTGCTGCATGTAATTTTCCATTATGTTTTTGTAGGACATATTGTTCAATCTTATGTGCTGCTTCTTGAATGGAGCAAAATTCAGACTTTTCCTCGGGATTATGACCGTCTAATACTGGTACAATAATAAAAAAGTCGTTCTTTAATTCATTAATGGTGGCACGATAACAAGTATCCCATGTGGTTGCCATTCCATGAATTAACATAATTTTTGGGTTTCGGATATCACCAAACTCTTTAAATTCCATCATTGTATCACCGCCCTTTTTATGTGTATTCTTAGTATGTATAGGATTTGTGCTTAAAAGAAAAACATGCATACGCATGTTCATTTTCACATAAAAAAACGATACCTTATTTGGAAGGTATCGCCTCTTTAAAAGTTGATTTAATTTATTTTTTTAATTGTTTATATTCAACATACCAGTCTTCGTCTACTAGCTTCATGGAAACACCAACGTAGCCGCGTTTCAATAAAATCTCCTGACCATCAATATCGCCCATTGATAGTTCTATGCATTCTCCCTCAAATAGAGGATCCTTTTGTAAATCTAATGCTAATACGTAACGAAGTTTGCCACCATAGATGGTTCTAATTGCAACGATGTAAAAACCTTGAACAAACTTGTCCTTTAAACTTGCAATATTATATGGCATAACGGTTGTACATATAAAATCAAACTTTGATGTATCAATTTGTTCCATAATGATTTTTGCTAATGTTTTTTGTAAGCCATATCCACGATATAGTGGATGAACATTAGATATTTCCTGATACATAATTCGCTTTAAATCGGATTCTTCAACAAGCCCTAAATCATAACCTAAATGATGTTCATCAATTATTGGAACAACTACTGCACGAAATGCAATTAGCTTTTGATCAACAAAAGCACCTAGCAACATCCCATTACCATTTAGAATAAATAAAAATTCCTCTTCAGATAAAGGCTGTAATTGATCCTGAACTTCTAAGCTTTCCATTACAACTTCCTGTAATGCAAGCACTTCTGGTAAATATTTTGTTGTTAGTTTTATAACTTCAAAGGAAGTTTCACCCAATAATCCTTCATGAATAACTTCTTGCACTATACTCACCTACTCAATTATGTCTGATTTCTCTGTTAGTTCAGCAAGTACCGATTCATCCACATGCACACCTAGTCCAGGAAGTTCATTCAATTGGATAAATGGAATGATGTAACTCGACTTTAAATCTCCAATATCTTTAGAGAATTTTACTGGACCCGTTAATTCGACACTTTTAATAATCTTCTTGGAGAAAGCGACATGAAAACCAGCAGCAGAACCTATTGAAGATTCCACCATTGAACCAATTTGACACTCAATTCCAGCCATTTCTGCCATGTTCGCTAATTTCATCGCTGGGTATATTCCACCACATTTCATTAGCTTGATGTTTACTTTATCTGCTGCACGTTTTGCAATAATTTCACGCATGTCTTTCATGTCTTTCAAGCCTTCATCAATCATTTGCGGAATAGAAGTTTTCGATTTGATCTCCACCATACCATCAATATCGTTTTGATCTACAGGCTGTTCTAGCCAATCAATTCCCAAATCCTCTAGTTGACGCAATACTTTACATGTATTTGAGCTATTTTCCCAACCTTGATTTACATCAATACGAATGGCAATATCTTCGCCTACACGTTCACGCACTGCTTTAATACGCTTAACATCATCTTTAACATTCACGCCAACCTTCATTTTAAATGATGTATAGCCCTCTTTTACTTTTTCCTCTGCTTCATCTGCCATATCCTCAGGATTACCAATACTAAGTACATGAGTTACAGGGAATTTTTCATGGTAGCGTCCGCCAATTAATTGATAAACCGGTACACCTAATTTCTTCCCAACGACATCAAAGCAAGCAATATCAATGGCTGCTTTTGCCGCGGGAGCGCGTTTTACGGTTTTGTCCAATAGATCATGAATTTTTTCAAATTCCATTGGATCCTGCCCAATCATAATTGGTGCAAAAGTATTTTTAATTAATGCATATGTTGATTCCGGTGTTTCGCCTGTAATATGTTCATCAGGCACACTTTCACCCCATCCAACAAGACCACATTCAGTAGTTAGCTTTACAATCACCGAATCGATATGGGGGTATGTCGCATAACTAATAACAAATGGTTTAATTAATGGTAGATGGATTGAAAAGACTTCAATTTGTTTAATCTTCATTTAAATTACTTCCTTCTATATGACTAAGTTGACTGGACTATTGATTTGCTGCTTTTAGAAGTGTAGTGACTAAGGCATTTGCCCCTACAATGATAGCCTCTTTTTTAAATGTCATTTTTGGGTGATGTAGACCTGGTGATAAATCTGCACCAATACCAAGCATTGCCGCCTTTAAGTTTGGTCTAAGAACTGTGTAATAATGGAAATCATCACTACCAGGTGTTGAAATTGGTTTCGCTAGATAATTTTCTCCTAGGCCTTCTTTAATCGCATTCCAAGCAATTTTTGTTGCTTCTTCAGATACTTCTGCACCTGGCGTTTTGTCATTCCAAGTCCATTCAATATCAATTTTAAACTGTTGACTAACTTGTTTTAACCCTGCATCAATACGCTCATGAAGTTCATCCAATATGGCGTTTTTTTGTGCTCTAACATCAATTGAAAACGTTGCATTACCTGGAATAATATTTGTACTTCCGCCGTCTGCTACGATTTTTGTTAATTTGGCACTATAGACTTCAAAAGGATCTATATAAATACTTTTTAACATTTGTTGAATTGCAAACACTACATCAATGGCATTTTTCCCTTGGTGTGGTCTAGCACCATGCGCATCAACTCCGTGAATGGCACCACTTAAAAACATAGCTGCACCGTGGTGAATAGCTGGAGTTACTTTTCCATATGGAAGCTCTTCAATTGGTCTTAAATGGACACCAAACAAATGCGTGACATCATCCATCACACCGTGTTTTACCATTTCAATTGCGCCACCTCCAGTTTCTTCAGCTGGTTGGAAAATGAAACGAATTCGTTTTTTTAATTTTTCGTCTTTTAACTTTAATAAGGCACCTAACACCATCGAAATATTGGCATCATGTCCACATGAATGATTCGCCTTCATAACACCGTCAACTTCTTGCCAAAGCGCATCAATATCTGCCCGAACAGCAATAACCTCTTCTCCTTGACCAATTTCAGCTACCAATCCTGTTATATCTGAAAAAGTGTTATAAGGAATATTCATTTCGTTTAAAATTGAAGCGATTTTTTTAGTTGTTTCAACTTCTCTCCAACTTACTTCTGGATTAGCATGAAAATGATCAAACCAACCAAAGATGACATCTTCGTAAGTTTGCACTTGACCCATATTTAGCACCTCGAATTTATTTTTACTTATTCTATTATACATTTAAATAGTAATTTTATTAACTGCATATGCCTATTTGCCTAAATACAGAAAAAACGGCAATTTCCTAATATGGAATTGCCGTTATTAAAGGCTTGTGAAAAATCCTGCTGGATATTCCTCCAGATTATTAATTTCAACATCTTGTGTAATAGACACATTTAATTCAGTTACTTCAAACCCTTGTTCTTGATCCAATAAATACGTTTCAAACTTTGAAAATGGTTGATTCATTTAACATCATCCTCACCGTATAAATTTTTATTATTTTACCTAATCATTAGTTACAAAACAATAGGTAAAAGAATGGATTCCTTCTAGCCCAGAAATGACCAGTTGGAACCCCT
>DATMFE010000267.1:0-6557 GCA_035556295.1 Ureibacillus sp. | reverse complement strand
CATGAATAAACCTACTAATAGAAGAACAGGACTATTTTTCGTTATAACAGGAGCGATACTTTGGGGTGTTGGCGGCACAGTGGCCCAAAAACTCTTTCAACAATACGCCATCGATGTAGATTGGCTCGTAACGACACGATTGCTTATAGCTGGTGTTCTACTGTTAACCGTTCAATTTTTTCTAAAGGAACGTTCTCAAATACTTGGGGTCTGGAAAAATCGAAGGACAGCTATTCAGCTGATTATCTTTGGGTTACTAGGCATGCTTGCGGTTCAATACACGTATATGGCATCTATCAGTCATGGTAATGCTGCTGTTGCAACACTGTTGCAATATTTAGCGCCTGTCATGATTATCATCTACTTAATTTTACGTAAACAAATCATTCTAACACGACAAGACTTATTAACGGTTTCGCTTGCTCTAGTTGGCTGCTTTTTCTTATTAACAAACGGCTCAATCTCCGGGCTGTCTGTGCCGACACTGTCAATCATTTGGGGTGTTTTATCTGGACTGGCATTGGCCTTTTATACTTTATATGCCATTCCTCTCCTTGCGCAATATGATTCCCTTGTCGTTGTCGGCTGGGCGATGATTATCGGTGGTTTTGCCTTAAGCTTTATCCATCCGCCTTGGCAAATGGACTTTACAAGCTTAACACTAGAAAGCTATTTATATTTAGTATTTGTTATCCTATTCGGTACAATGATTGCTTTTTGGTTTTATATTGAAAGTTTACAAAGTCTTTCACCTAAAGAAACAAGTCTTCTAGGTAGTTTAGAACCACTAGCAGCTGTTGTAACAACGGTCATTTGGTTAAAAGAACCTTTTGGATTTTTCCAATGGATTGGTACAGCTTGTATTATTGGAATGATTTTAGTATTAGCATTGAATAAAAAATCTTCTTCAAAAAATTAGCCCCCCTTATAACCAAAAGACCCCAATCGTTAAGAAACATCCAACGATTGGGGTCTTTTCATTCTTAGATGGAATTTCCAAATATTACTTGATTAAATATCTAATACATTATCGATAACCTTAAGAGACTCTTTTAAATCTAAAATGGATGCTACTTTAATTACCTTTGAACTATTAGAGAAATCTTCCGGAAATACATGATCCTCGTTTACCCAAACAGCACTTAATCCAGCATTAGTAGAACCTATAATATCATTAACCCATGAATCACCCACATATATCGAATCAGAGCTACTTATGTTTAATTTGTTTAAAGTATAATAAAACGACTGAGGATCCGGCTTTTCATATCCAATTTCCTCTGATATAAAAATATGTTCAGACCTTATAACATCATTAAGCCCCATTTTTTTAATCTTTTGGTTTTGTTCGGTAATCTTACCGTTAGTCAATATACCTAACTCGTAGTGTTCTTTTAAAAAGAGAAGCATACTATTAACTTTTGAATCAGGAACAATGCTATTTATTAACACATTAAAAAATTCATCAAAATATCTTTGCGATTCATCTACACTAACTTTAATTCCAAAATCGTTCATAGTTTTGATAAACCTTTGTTGACGCAGTTGATCTAGCGAGATTAGTTGTTTAGTATGAAGCTCCCATAATTCTTTATCATATTTTCGATACAAATTTATAAAAGATTCATAGTTTAATTTTTTTGTTAAAGTAGATGAATTAAAAGCTTCAACGTTAGCTTTCTCCCAATATGAATTGAATGGTAATAACGTGTTATCAAGATCAAATAATAGTAACTTCCTCAAAAAATTCACCCTTCCATAAGGCTAAAGAGAGTTTATGACTCTAGGCTTTGATAATTTCTTGTTGCTTCTCCTTTAGATTGTTCATATTGAAGCCATAGTATAGAAAACAACATCAATAACAATCCTACTATTTTAATTATGGTTGGAATGGGTCCCCAAATAACCCATGTAAGAATCATAGCTACTGGGAGTTCTGTAGTAGTTAGTGTTCCCATAACAACAGATGATACTCTTTTTGCAGAATATGCTGTTAATTCAAATGTTAATATTTGCCCGAGAATAGCAGTTATCAGGCCATAACTAAAAGCATCTTTAGTAAAGATAGTTAATTGATTCATTTTGAACATAACGAATACAGCTACTAATATTGTAGCTAAAGTAATAATAAAAACTTTAGTTACAGGATGCTCAGTTATTTTTTGAAGGCTAAATAAATACATAGCAAAAGATGCTCCTGCAGCTACTCCATATATTAATCCTGCTATTGTCATACTTTCAATTGTACTACCAATTAACAATATAGTTCCAGTCCAAATTAAAATAACTGAAAAGACATTTTTAAAAATAATTGTCTCCTTATTGATAATAATCCCCATTAAGAATAACATCCAAGGATACTGGAATAGTCCCAATGAGGCTATACTTGGATCTGTTAACTGAATTGAAGAATAATAAAGTAGACCAGTTAATACTGTTGTAACTGCTGCTATCCAATTATAAGGGTTTTTAATAATTAACTTACGATGTACACGAGAATTATCAAGTTTTTTCTGAATAACTAGGTATCTTCCGCCAAACCATAAAAAAGCAAAGAAAAATTGATAAAGTAATAAATCAAAGGTAGTAACACCTTCATTATGAGCTATTTTTACAATAATAGAATTTACCCCATAAATAATTCCTGATAATAACGCTGCTGTAGCTCCTAAGTTATTAATTTTATTCATTTGCAAAGCGTACTACGTAATAAAGGTAAAGTAAATTCTGTAATACCCGAACCAAGTAATTCAGTCTCTTTAGAATCTATATCTATCCATTTATAAGAATAAATCTCTGAATCTGGATTAGGTACTCCTGACACCTTTGTTAAATAAACGGTAATTATCAAAGGTTCAGTTTCAAACATAGAAATTGTTTCATGTATTCCTAATAACTCAGCTGATTCAATGTTCAATTTTAATTCTTCTTGTAACTCTCGTGATAAAGTTTCTAGCTCTGACTCACCTTTTTCTGGTTTCCCACCAGGTAACATAAATTGATTGGGATATTTCTTTTTACTAACGACTAAAAGTTTATTATTTTTTACAATAGCCGCACCTATTTTTTTAATCATTAAATTAAATTTCCCCCTTAAACAGTGAGACTTGTAGTTGTATAACGAGTTTTTTCTATGATTTTTGCAGTATTAGTCATTAAATCTACGTGCCTATGACAAATAGGTAATTTATCTATTATGTATTCTTGAACTTGTTGCTCGCTTGGTTCACTAAATGCATCACCAAAAATTGAAACCCCTTCTAGCGACTTTGAAGATAATCCTAAAGTTAATAAAGCATACTTTACATCATCTTTACTACCATAGTTATAGATTGGAGACTCATATTCAATTCCATATTGTTTTTCAAAATCTTTTAAAAGTTCAATAGCCACTTCTTTTTGTTCGGCTAAATCTTCCTGGTATCCAACACAACCATCTACTATTCGCGAAATACCATTTTGCAAACAATAAACTGTAGCAGCTGCATGTATAGCTAATTTATCCCCTAATAGAACTAGATTAATTCCCCAACGTCTAAAATCAGCTTCTAAGTTTTCAATAGCTACACTTCTAAACAGCCCATAAGTTGGTAAAATCTCTCTGCATGCGATTTGTTCTGGAAAACGCGCCTTTAATTGATCAACACGAATTTGTGATAATTCACTGCCTATACCTATACCACTATTACAAGTTAACAAATGTACTTCATTTCCTTGTAATGCTTCTAAACTAGCTACTAACGAAGAATCGCGTCCACCCGTAAATAATACAGCTACTTTCTTTTTGTTCATTTAAAAACCCTCCTAATTAATTAGTCTATTTATCTTATTAATTAATTCACTAATTTGTTCTTCGTCATTAAAAAAACCTACGGAAACACGTATACTATTAAACCTTTGTATATCCTTGGTATATACATTTAATTTTTCTAACTCTTTCCGAAAAGCTTTTGCATTTATCTCTTGAGGTAATCGTATACTACTTATACTATTTACGTTGTTTGTAATTACACTTAAGCTTGTTTTTTTATTAATATAGCTTTGGAATATCTCCATATTTCCTTTAATCATATCGCATATATTCGATAGGCCGATATCGTTTATTAGAAAATCTAAACCTGTGTTCATCCCACTAATAATAGGGCGAAATCTAGTTCCTATCTCGAACCTTTTTGATCCAACTTCTGGTATAAAATCAACTTTTCCATCATGAGATAGGAAGGAAGAATTTCCGGCAAAAATTTGATTTAATCTTGAAATAGATTGGCTAGATATGTACATAAAACCTATTCCCTCGGGTCCTAATAACCATTTGTGTGCTGGAAATACATAAAAATCCGCATTAATTTCCTTCATATTGATATACATAGTTCCTAATGCTTGCGCACCATCAATCAAAACAGGAATTCTTAATTTTTTGGCATAATTACAAATTTCTTTAACTGGATTAATATATCCTGATTCCCAACAAACATGGGATAACACAATCAACTTTGTTCTTTGTGTAACCTTTTCGAAAAAAGAATTCACATCAAAAATCATATTTGTTTCCTTAGAATATTCGTAAAATTTAATGGTCACATTTCTTAGCTTGTGAACTGTAGATAGACTTGCTAATGCCCCTAAGTGTTCAGCATTTGTAGTTAGGATTTCATCATCTTCTGTTAAATTCATTCCCCATACTATTGTGTTAATAGCTTCTGTAGTATTGCTAGTAACACCAATTTCATTAGTATTTGCCCCTATAACGGAAGCCACTTTACTTCTTAATATGGATAAATTTTTTTGAAATAATGAACGTTGTCCTTTATTAGCTCGTCCGGTAAATAATTCTTTTTGTATGTCTGAAGAAATAGATTCAACTACACATCTAAGTAAAGGACCCGTACCCGCTGTGTTAAAGTACAGTTCATTTCCCGCTAGTGGAATTTGGTCTTGTATGGTCTGCTTAATTGCTTTTTCTCCTTTCTTCATTCGCTTAACCCTTAATTGTTATGTAAAAATATAGTATTACAAACAACACTTTCATATTATCATTTAAAAATTTACACAAAATTGAGAAATTGTTAAAGTTTCGTTAATGTATGGATCTAGGTGATCGGTATGGAAAACCAAAATTTATTCAAGTGGAAACATTATCAGCCTGACATTATTTTGTTAACAGTGAGATGGTACCTGCGGTACAACTTGAGCTTTCGTAATGTAGTGGACATGATGGAAGAACGTGGCTTATCGATGGCCCACACAACGATTATGCGTTGGGTTCATCAATATGGACCAGAATTGGATAACAGAGTACGACGTCATCTTAAGCCAACAAATGACTCTTGGAGAGTCGATGAAACATATATCAAAGTAAAAGGTCAATGGATGTATCTGTATCGTGCAGTGGATTCCAAAGGAAATACGATTGATTTTTATCTCAGTAAAACAAGAGACAAAAAGGCTGCCAAGCGCTTCTTCAAGAAAGCTTTGCGTTCTTTTCATGCCTCTAAGCCTCGAGTCATTACAGTCGATAAGAATCCGGCTTATCCTATAGCCATTGAAGAATTAAAAAAAGAGAAAAGCATACCTGATCGGATGCAACTTAGACAACAGAAGTACTTGAATAACATAGTGGAGCAAGATCATCGCTTTATAAAGAAGCGCGTCCGCTCGATGCTAGGATTAAAAACGTTTCGAACAGCCAAACAGATCATCTGCGGAGTGGAGGCGATGCACATGCTGAAAAAAGGACAACTTCAACAAGGGGTGAAGTCTGTCCAAAACGAGATTGAATTCATACATAAATTATTTGGGGTAGCATCATAATTGATAGATGAAAAGGATATTGAGATTCTATGTTTCTAACAAGTCATATTTGCACCAGAACCAATTCAATATATGTAAAAGTATAACTACTTTCCATCTTTAATTGTTCTAAGATGTCTTATAATCTTAATAAGGTATTTTTTACGGGAATTTGTTTTAAATGATTAATCTTTTTAAATAACACTACAGAGTTATGAATCTGTTAAGAAAGGTAAAAGAACAACATAATAATGGCTATAAATCATGTAAGAACTTAAGATCCTTGAAAAGACTTCTTATGAAATCGTTCAATTAAGTGAAAAACCTCTTCCCCTTTCTCGGGTAATTCCGCTTCAGGAACTAGCTTTAAAACCATTGCTTGGTATGGCTCCGGAACCACTCTATAGTGATGAATATACGGAAGTAACATAAAGCCACATTTTTCCCAAAATCGAATACGTGCAAGATTTTCAGACATCTGTTCTGCTTCGACTTCGATGACAATACTGTCAAATTCACGATTTATTGACCAACTCATTATATAATTAATTATCATCCTACCTACACCTCGGTTTCGATGTTTCTCTCGAACCGCGAGATAATCTATAAGAAGGATCTTTGTTCCCTGCAACTTTCCCGATAGCGCTATCGCATATACCTCGGATTCATCTTGAGCTATATGGAAGAAGCATGTTTGTTTTCGAAACATATTTCGGATAATCTTCTCAGACTTTGCCCCTTTTTCACCAAAAGCTTCATGATAGATG
>DATMFE010000266.1:0-14367 GCA_035556295.1 Ureibacillus sp. | reverse complement strand
AACCCCTCTATTCCTTCAATTGAGCATATAAATTTTGTACCTCTTCCTCAATCCTCTTCGTATCAATCCTTTCAAATAAAGGATGTACATTATTCACTTCTTTTGACAAAGTCGATTGTACTTTCCATTCATTTGCTTGAATATCAAGCATCTTTTTAATTTCCTTTGATGAGAACGGTAAAAATGGTAGCAAAAGTTGTGCAAGATTTTGAATGATAAAAACGCATGTAGCCAATGTATTACTACATTCCTCTAGACTCTCTTTCACTTGTATCCATGGTTTTTGTTCATCAAAGTAACGATTCGCTGATCTTATATATTCAAAAATAGCCTCCAAAGCTTGCTTGAAATGACCATGCTCGATTAACTTTCCAACTTCAATATATAATTTTTCAGTATCTTGCAAAATCGAATTCTCAATCTTTGATTGTGGTATCCTTGAGTCAAATGACTTCTCTATGAATTTTAGCGTTCGATTCACAAAGTTACCGAATGCACCAAGTAACTCTCCATTATGGCTATAAATAAATTCCCTCCAAGAAAAATCCGTATCACGATTTTCTGGTGCATTCACTGTTAAAAAGTAGCGAAGGGAATCTGGATGATAACGTTCTAAAAAATCCGGCACCCATACTGCCCAATTTTGACTAGTCGATAATTTTCTTTTTTCAAGTGTTAAATACTCGTTTGAAATAATGTGAGTTGGTAATGTTGATTTATTTAAACCTAATAAAATCGATGGCCAAATTACGGTATGAAACGGAATGTTATCTTTTCCATGAACATAATAAGAGATGGCTTCATCATTCCACCAATGATCAATCGATTCATTATGCTGTTTTGCCCACTCCATACTTGCAGTTAAATAACCAGCCACTGCTTCAATCCAAACATAAATTTTCTTTCCTTCAAAGCCTGGAATTGGAACATCTATTCCATTTGGCAAGTCTCTTGTTACAGCACGGTCTGGTAAACCTTCACTTAAATAACGTTTTGTTAAGGCAATTGCGTTGGCTCGCCAACTTTTATCCTGTTCTGCCTTTAGGGTTAAATGCTCTATTTTCTCTTGGAAGGCACTAAATGAAAAATAAAAGTGTTCCGTCTCTTTTATGATTGGTTCTTTGCCACATAGCTTACATCGCTTTTCAATTAAATCAAGTGGATCTAAAATGGAGGAACACTGATCACATTGATCTCCTCGAGCTTTCGCACCACATTCCGGACATATCCCTTCCACATATCGATCCGGCAAAAACTGTTGGTCCTTTTCACAATAAGCTTGTTTAATTTTCTTTTTGTATAAATAGCCATTTTCTAATAAAGTTAAAAATATTTTTTGTACAGAATCATGGTGATGCTTTGCATCGGTTCTTGTATATAAGTCATAAGAAAACCCAAGTGTTCTGAAACACTTTTCAAACTCTTGATGATATCGATCTGCAATTGCTTGCGTTGTCGTATATTCCTGTTTAGCACGAATTGAAATAGGTGTTCCGTTACAATCGCTTCCTGAGATGTATAATACCTTTTCACCTTTTTGTCTAAAATAGCGAGCTAAAATATCTCCCGGTAATAATGCCGCAATATGTCCTAAATGTAATGATCCATTTGCGTATGGCCAAGCTCCTCCAATAATTACAGTCATCTATAATTCCTCCTTATAAAATAAAAAAACGCCCTAATCGAAAATCGATTAGGACGAGATACCCGTGTTACCACCTAAATTTACAAATAGCTCACACTATTTGCCTTACTCAGTACGTGTTCATACTGTCGCTGTTGTAACGAGTGCCTCTCGTCGTAGCCTACTTCAATTACTTGTTTCGGTACGCAGCTCAAAGGTCATTTTCAATCAGGTTCGTTTGCTTCATTTCCACCATCAGAAGCTCTCTACAAAACTACATCTCATCTACTTTTCCTTTTCAACGCTTTATTTTATACAATAAAATAAATTATACATTAATTTACTATTTTATTAGCAATATGTAAAGTGAAAATTTTTATAACAGGGAATACATTCTTACTAAAATAAATATATGAACAGCAGCAAGTAATGGAAATCCAAATGCAAATGAATTATGTTTCGTTTTGTGACGGAAAAAATACATTCCCAATACACCACCACAAGCTCCACCAAAAATAGCAATCGTAAATAATGTTCTTTCAGAAATGCGCCACTCATGCTTTTTCGCCTTCGATTTATCCATCCCCATAAGGATTAATAAAATAATGGATTCAATGACAAAAAAGGCTAATAATGCATTCCACATATGCAATTACCCCCTTATAGAAAAAGACTGATAGGTTTTAATGCCTATCAGTCTTATTATTATTAATTATTATTTAGCAACTGCAGCTTTAGCAGCATCTGCTAATTGAGCGAATGCAGCAGCATCGTTTACTGCTAATTCAGCTAACATTTTACGGTTAACTTCGATACCAGCTACTTTTAAACCGTGCATTAAACGGCTATAAGAAAGACCGTTGATGCGAGCAGCCGCGTTAATACGAGTGATCCATAATTTACGGAAATCACGTTTTTTCTGACGACGGTCACGGTATGCATACATACCTGATTTCATTACTGCTTGGTTAGCTACTTTATATAATGTATGTTTTGAACCATAATAACCTTTAGCTAATTTTAATACTTTTTTACGACGCTTGCGCGTTACTGTTCCGCCTTTTACGCGTGGCATACAAATTACCTCCTGCTAATTCTTCCGAATGTTTAATTTAGTTAACGTTCAATTTATTTAAAATAAATAAATTATTTCATGTAAGTTAATAAAGATTTAATACGTTTGAAATCACCAGATGTTGCAACTTTTGCTTTACGTAGGTGACGTTTTTGTTTTGTAGATTTGTTAGCGAACATGTGGCTACCGAAAGCACGGTCAAATTTTAATTTTCCTGTGCCTGTTTTTTTGAAACGCTTCGCAGCGCCACGGTGTGTTTTCATTTTTGGCATGTTGAATTTCCTCCTAAACTGTTTCGGTGTATTACTTTTTCTCGTTCTTCGGTTGAAGAACTAAGAACATGCTGCGTCCTTCCATCTTCGGTTTTTGTTCAACCGTAGCTACTTCAGCACATTCATCAGCAAAACGATCTAAAACACGTTGACCAATTTCTTTATGCGTAATGGCACGACCTTTAAAACGAAGTGAGCATTTTACTTTGTCACCTTTTTCAAGGAACTTAATCGCATTACGTAATTTTGTTTGGAAATCATGTTCATCAATTGTAGGGCTTAAACGAACCTCTTTCATGTTGATGACTTTTTGATTTTTACGAATTTCACGATCTTTCTTTTGCTGTTCAAACTTAAACTTACCATAGTCCATAATACGTGCGACTGGTGGCTTAGCTTGAGGGGCCACAAGGACAAGATCCAAGTTTGCACGAGCGGCAATTTCTAACGCTTCGTTACGCGTTTTAACTCCAAGTTGATCACCATTATGATCGATTAGACGAAGTTCACGTGCGCGAATGCCTTCGTTTACATACATGTCTTTGCTAATACGAATCCACCTCCAAGATTGTGTCGCGAATACAAAGTTAAGAGCAAAAACGCCCGGTTGAACGGTACACTTCCTATGTATGTCCATAAAAAAAGGACGGACATATTGGAAGATGTCCGCCCGCTATATATCCATACGCTTTCAGTGCGTAAATAATTCAACGTGTAATACCTGCTAACAGCAAATGCGTCATTTCAGGTGAGAAGCGGGCAGCCTCTACTTCAACTAAGAACTGTATTCATAACCTAAATAATAATATCATTACTACATAAGTATGTCAACAATAAACATAAAATAAACAAACGCCTCTAAAAATATTCTATTCTTTCATATTTTATAATAACTAATCATTTATGAATCGAGGTTGCTTTATGAGGAACAACAATCGTAACAGAATTGGTTTTTGTTATCCAGGGTATCGCTATTGCGGTCCAGGTTGCAATGGACCAGGTGCACCAACTAATGCAGTCGATTCTTGTTGTCTTAAACACGACGAATGTTATCGTAAGTATGGACGATCCAGATATTGCGATGAATTATTCCATCAGTGTTTGTCTCCATATTATAACAAACAAAATAAATTAGGAAGAGATGCTAGATTATTTTCTAGAACTGTTAATCTGGCTAACTTCTTCTTTTAATTATCAAAAACCCGTCTAACTATTGTTAAACGGGTTTTTTCTTCATTACTTACGAGCTTCTGTAATTAAGTTATTTAAGAATTCGTCAAATGAAACTGTTTCTGAATCTTGTGAACCATAGCGACGTACGTTTACAGAACCAGCTTCTAGTTCCTTATCACCTAACACAAGCATATAAGGGATTTTCTTCATTTGAGCTTCACGGATTTTGTAACCAAGTTTTTCTTCACGGTCATCCATTTCCACACGAAGTCCAGCAGCTTGTAGTTTTTCAACTACATTACGAGCATAGTCATAGTGCACTTCATTTGAAACTGGAATAACTTCCACTTGAACTGGCGCTAACCATGTTGGGAATGCACCTTTGTATTCTTCAATTAAGAATGCAACAAAGCGTTCCATTGTTGATACAACACCGCGGTGAATTACCACTGGTCGATGTTGTTTACCATCTTCACCTACATATGTTAAATCGAAACGTTCTGGTAATAGGAAGTCAAGTTGAACTGTTGATAATGTTTCTTCTTTACCAATGGCAGTTTTCACTTGTACGTCTAATTTAGGACCGTAGAAAGCAGCTTCACCTTCAGCCTCAAAATAGTCTAAACCAAGGTCATCCATTGCTTCTTTTAACATGCTTTGTGCTTTTTCCCACATTGCGTCATCATCAAAATATTTTTCTGTATCTTGAGGATCACGGTAAGATAGACGGAACTTATAGTCATTTAAATCAAAGTCTTTATAAACATCAAGAATTAATTCAACGACACGTTTGAATTCCTCTTTAATTTGGTCAGGACGAACAAAAATATGTGCATCGTTTAAAGTCATCCCACGAACACGTTGTAATCCTGATAATCCACCTGAACTTTCATAACGGTGCATTGTTCCTAATTCACCAATACGAATTGGTAACTGGCGGTAAGAATGCATTGAAGATTTATAAACTTCCATGTGGTGAGGACAGTTCATTGGACGTAAAACTAATGTTTCGTTATCCATTTCCATTGGAGGGAACATATCTTCTTGATAGTGATCCCAGTGACCAGATGTTTCGTATAATCTTTTTGAACCAAGTACAGGTGTGTAAACATGTTTATATCCAAGTTTTACTTCTTTATCGACAATGTAACGTTCGATAATTCGGCGGATTGTTGCGCCATTTGGTAACCATAATGGTAAACCTTGACCTACAGTTTGAGAAAGAGTAAACAACTCTAATTCCTTCCCAATCTTACGGTGATCACGTTCTTTAGCTTCTTCAAGCATTTTTAAATGGTGCTCTAAATCTTCTTTTTTGAAGAAAGCAGTACCGTAAATACGTTGAAGCATTTTGTTATCAGAGTTACCGCGCCAGTATGCACCAGCAAGGCTTAATAATTTGAATTCTTTTAATTTACCAGTTGATGGTACGTGAATACCACGGCAAAGATCAAAGAATTCACCTTGATAATAAATTGAAACTTGCTCATTAGCAGGGATTGCTTCAAGTAATTCTAATTTATATTCGTCGCCAACTTCTTCATAGATCTTTTGAGCTTCATCACGAGAAACATTTTTACGCTCAATTTCAAGATTTTCAGAAATGATTTTTTTCATTTCTTTTTCGATTTTTGGGAAATCGTCTGCAGAAATTGGTTCTGGAGCGTCTACGTCGTAGTAGAACCCACCTTCAATTACTGGACCGATTCCTAATTTAATACCTGGGTATAAACGCTTAAGTGCTTGTGCAGTTAAGTGAGCTGTTGAGTGACGTAAAACTTCAAGTGCTTCGTCAGATTCAGGTGTAATAATCGCAATTGTACCGTCTTCCTCGATAGGTGTTTTAAGGTCAATAAGCGTATCGTTAATTTTACCTGCTAATGCTTTTTTACGGAGACCTGGGCTAATAGATGCGGCCACATCTTCTGTTGTCGTTCCACGCGCAAATTCCTTTACTGCGCCATCTGGGAATGTAAGTTTTAACAAATCTGACATGTTTATTCTCTCCTTTATTAATAATAAATATTAAATTAATCAACCAAAAAAGATTGAAATTTACAACTCTAACAACCATACCGCGTAGCTTTTAAAGGCAAATAAAAAAGCGCCATCCCTGGTAAAGGGACGACGCGTAAGCTCGTGGTTCCACCCTTCTTCCTTCCGAAAACAAGTTTTCAGACGAAGCTCTAGGTCGGTTAACGTACCGAATTGACGTTAGCGGATTAGCCCCGCTAATGCTCTGAGGTAGTAAAGGATGTGTCTCACTAGGAAGCTTTCAGCCATGGCTTCCCTCTCTAAAAGTTCGTATCACAAACTTGTTGTCCTCTTCAAAGCATACTTTATGGTTTTTACTTTAATTATGAAAGTAGTATACGCTCGAATTGCCAAAAATGCAACCATGAAAAAATTATTGGCGTTTACGATTGGTTACTAGTTCAAACGGATTGGTCATAGCCATTATTCTTTGGACAATTCTTGACCCTTTGATTGGATCTATATCACCTTTTGAAATACGGCTATAGAATCTTTCCAATTCTTCATAACTTAAATTTGATGAAACAAATATAGGTAAATGCTGACTCATTCGATAATTTAAAATGGAAGAGAGTATTTCATCTCGTGTCCATTCCGAGTTAGATTCTGCCCCTAAATCATCTAACATTAATATAGGCACTTTTTTGATAAAGTCTACTTTTTCCTCGAACGTTCCATCATTCAGACTGGATTTTAATTCTCGGAAAAACTCGGGTACAAATAAAATAGCCGTTTGAATTTTCAACTTTGTAAACTCATTCGCTAATGCACCTAAAATATAGGATTTACCAGTACCGTATAATCCATGTAAGTATAATCCTTTTCTAGGTAATGTATTCGTTTCTTTATATTCGTTAATAAAATCTGTTGCATATTCAGCAATTTCTAAACGAGCTTTTGAATCCATTTCCATATTCGCAATACTTGCATCCAAAATGTCGGATGATATATGGAAGCTTCTTAACATTCGTTTGACTTCACGCTGTTCATCTTCAATTAACTTTTGCTGACAGGGGATATAATTAAGTTCCACTTTTCCATTTCGAATGGAAATGGTCGGAATAAAGCCACTTAAGTAATTTGTACATTGACCAGTACCTTGTGCCCCACAGCAAGTATGGGATTGGTTAATATATTCGTGAAATGTTGGCAAATTTCGTTGTACGAATTCATCTGTTACTTCAAAATTATTTTCGCTTATTAGCTTTTGGATGTCTGGATGTTCCAGTACATCTTTTTTCATCTTATCATATCGTTCTTGAAAAGATGGTATGCTTGCTACTCTTTTTAGTGCATCGCTTATTGGTTCGATTTTGCTCACCTACTTAATCTCTATTACCTAGCTTTTCTAGAATACGCATGCGTTCTTTTTCAAAGTCAATTTGTTCATTTTGTTCTTTAGTGAATTCTTCTGGCGTCTTATTACGATCATTAAACCATTTTGGCAATGGCATTACTTGTTTTGCACCGAAAGGATTAAGTTCCTTTTCTTTTTGTCTTTGTTTACGGCTTTCAACTGATTCACTTGCGATTTCAAGAGCTTGTTCAATCGTTACAATTCCTCGATAACGCCAATCAGCAGCGATTGTTTCCGTAAACTTTGTAGGAAGCTTTCCATCATTTACTTCCATAACATATTCCACTAATACATTTGCTACACCTACAGGTAGTTCAAATCGATGAACAAGTGATTCCGCTAAACGTACATACTGTCCATATGGCTCAATACCATTGTTTAAGTTTTTTAAGAATTGATATGGTGTAACTGAGTCATATTTTGATAAGTTCGAATCAGTCTTTTGATTGGTGCTTAATTTGTTCAAATGCTCTTCTGTAATGGTAGGAATGTAACCGACCTTTTCACGCATTTCTGATACTTTTTCCTGATTCTCAATATTATTCTTCGCTTGTTCTACCGTTTGAATTTTTTTATTACGCCAATCGTTTGCAATTACTTCAACATATTTCTTTGGTAATTGTCCCGATTTTAACGAATAAACATATTCAATTAAAACATTCGTTACGCCAACAGTTAAACCAAATTTCAATACTAAACTTTCTGCTAATCGAATATGTGATGAAAGTGGCTCCATTCCTTTGTTTAGGTACTTTAAGAATTGGTACGGAGTAAGACTAGCATATCCTTGCCATTCTGCACGTACTGTTTCCACTTTTACAATGGACTCAGGTGTAATTTTAGGGATATATCCAAGTCGATCATGCATATCTTTTGCTTCTTTTTGCTGAAGTACATAGTCAATTGCTGCTTGTGCAGTCCCTATGCCTAATTGTCTCCAATTGCTTGCAATTGTGTCAACTAAACGTTTAGGGAATTGTCCATTATGAGTCGTTAGTATATATTCAGTTAAAACATTGACTACACCTACAGATAATCCATAGACAATAACTAAATCTTCCACTAGTTTAACAGTCATTGGGAATGGTTCATTTCCCTTATAATAATTCTTTAGGAACTGGTATGGAGGTGTCAGTTCATAATACTTATAATCATCATCGATGTCTTCTTGATTTGTAGTAAACTGTATCACATTATCATTAGTAATACGGGCGTTAAATAGCAAGTCCCTCTTTGTTTGCTTTTCTTCGATTGTCTTTTGAATTTGAGCTAAAGCATCTTCGGAAGTTTTAATATTTAAGGTCATCCAGTTACTAGCAATCGTTTCAACAAATTTTTTGTTCACTTTACCATCTGTTTGTTCAATGGCATATTCCATTAATACATTCACAACTGGTTCTGCAATGCCCTGATATTTCACTAAGGATTCCGCTATTTTCACAATATAATCAAATGGTTCTTTCCCATCATTTAAATATCTTAAAAATTCATAGACATTGAAAGCATCGTACGGAGATTTCTCAAGGTTTACAACTTCTGTTGGGTTAGGTGACTTTTTATTATGTTTGTCGTGCTCTAATCTAGCAAACTCCATTGCTTCTTGAGCAGTTCGAATATTTTTACGGTTCCAATGATCTGCAATCGTTTCAACAAAGTTTTTAGGCAACTTTTTATCTGTCTGTAGCATGACATAATCAATTAACACATTTACTACACCTGGATTCATACCATGTTTAATAAATAAACTTTCCACAAGCTCTCTAATGTATGAAGTTGGTTCCTTACCATTATTCAAATGTCGTAAATGGTCTATAGGACTTGTCGTTTCATAATAATGAATTAGCTCTTGTTCTTTTGACTGTTTCGTTTCTTTTACTTGTTTTTGTTCTTCGAACGTTTTCGTTAAATTTGGTAAATCCTTCGAAATAGTTAGTTGATAATATTCAAGTGCTGCTTTTTTTAATCGTTCATCAGAAACTTTTAAATGTTCGTCTAATGCAAGAATCACTACCTTTTGCATATCTAACGGCGTCAACTGATAGAGAAATGCAAGTTTAGCAATTAGTTCTCGAACTTCTGATGTAATTGCACTTGATGGCACTAGTTGTTCCGACAATCCAGCAAATAATAAATTAAAATCAAATCCTTGGTAGAAAAAAGGAACCGTTTCATTATTCGGTGTACCACTATGGTTCAAATCGTTAGGTACATTTGTATGTACTGGTTTAAAAACATCAACAAAAGTTCGGGACACTTCTTTGTATGATTCTGTATTGGTAACATTAATGTAGCGTGTTCGAAGATTTCGATACGCTTTTTCGCCTATTTTGCTATATAAAAACATAGATAATAACGGGTCTTGGAAAAAACTTTGGGCATCTAAAGGTCGTATTAACTCATAGATAAATGATCGGCCATCGACTGTATCTTTTCGATATGTTCTTAATAAACCAATTGCTTCTAACGCGATGCGTGCTTCAAATAGTTTGCCAATAGACATATTAAGAACATTCATAAGATGATAATGATTGAAAGTCGACATTACGCCATTTTCGCCCTCAGCCCACAGTGTGTAGTAAAGGCTAATAGCTTCTAACCCAGTTAATGGCTGATAAAATAACGTTACAAGCTGACGCTCATGTGCAGATAAAAAATGAGGGATACTGATTTCAAAATGATCCGCTGGTTGTAATTCTTTATACAAATGAACCATTCACAATTCCCTCCTTTATATTATTTCACATCAGATTGTCGATGTAAGATATCCTTTAGTTCTTGAATAAACACATTTATATCTTTAAATTGACGATAAACAGAAGCGAAACGTACATAAGCAACTTCATCTACTTTAGCAAGGTGATCCATAACCATCTCACCCACACCATCAGAATGTACTTCTGCATTTCCGATTCTTCTTAACTCTTTTTCAATTTCTATTACAATCTCTTCAAGTCTACTTAATGGAACCGGTCGTTTTTCACAGGCTCTTATTAAACCGCGCAATATTTTTTCTCTACTAAATTCTTCTCTTGACCCATCTTTTTTCACAACGATTAATGGCGTCTCTTCAATTCTTTCAAATGTAGTAAAACGATAGCTACAAGACTCACATTCTCTACGTCTACGAATTTCTTTATTGTCATCAACTGGTCTTGAATCAATTACGCGAGTACCGTTAAATTGACAAGCAGGACATCTCATAGTTTTTAACTCCTATTTCTCTATTATCGTATTACTATTATAACAAATAATTCCTTATATAAAAAATACACATTCGTACTCTTTCGCAAGAGTTCATTATAAATGATTTTAATAGAATAATATAGAATTAAAAGTTGGAAATAAAAATACCGGTTCAATTGTAATTGAACCGGCATTATTTAAAATGGCATTAATTTGTAACAGCAGTTTTTAATTCACTAACCACTTTTTTCGTTAAATCAACTACACGTGCTGAGTAACCCCACTCATTATCATACCACGCTAATACTTTTACTTTTCTAGTTCCCATAACCATTGTTAAAGGACCGTCAATTGTAGAAGAATAAGTTGTTGTGTTGTAGTCTGTAGATACTAAAGGCTCAGTTGTAAAGTTTAAGATTCCTTTCATCGGACCTTCACTAGCTTTAATAAATGCTTCGTTTACTTCTTCAACAGTTACATCTTTTTGTAAATCAACTACAAGATCAACTAATGAAACGTTTGGTGTTGGAACACGTAAAGCCATACCATGTAATTTACCTTTTAATTCAGGTAATACTAATGCTAATGCTTTTGCAGCACCAGTTGATGTTGGAATGATTGACTCTGCACATGCGCGGGCACGACGTAAATCTTTGTGCGGATTATCGATATTTTTTTGGTCATTTGTATAAGCATGAACTGTTGTCATTAAACCGTTCTCAATTCCGAAAGTATCGTTTAATACTTTTGCTACAGGAGCTAAACAGTTTGTTGTACAAGATGCATTTGAAATTACATCATGTTTGTTAATGTCTAATAGATCATCATTAACGCCCATTACGATTGTAACGTCTTCATTTTTACCTGGTGCTGTTAAAATTACTTTTTTCGCGCCAGCTTCAAGGTGCATAGCTGCTTTGCTACGTTCATTAAATTTACCAGTTGCTTCAATGACAATATCAACGCCCATGTCATTCCAAGGTAATTTTAACGGATCACGTTCACTAATTAGTGCTACATGTTTTCCATTCACTATTAAAGCGTTTTCTTTCGCTTCAACAGTACCTTCAAATTTTCCATGGTTTGTGTCATACTTAATTAAGTGGGCTAAAGTTTCTGCAGGATAACTTGCATTAATTGCCACAATATTTAAATCGTCTTGGACGATAGCTTGGCGGAATACCATACGGCCAATACGGCCAAATCCATTAATTGCAATAGAAACAGTCATAAATTTAAAAGCCTCCTGTATTTGGAAATCATTATGTTTTACTTTTCTCCAAATTAGTATAGCACATTATTAAAAAAGTGGAACACATTAATTTCACAAATTTAATGTTCTTATTTTCTGACAAATAGTCGATTCTATTACTAATTAATGAAAATAAAAAAACTTGGTTCTCAAATGAACCAAGTTATTGGAAATTATTAATCCATTGAAGATAGGATCCCTTCCTCAATATGACCAACATTAAATTCTTCATCTTCATATATATGTTTTTTGTATGTGAATGTACCATCACCATTCGCTCCAATAGTCATAATTTCTTCCTTATTTGTAGAATCTTCAAATACAGGTGTAATGGAATGATCCTCTACATTTAAAATATAAAGATTACCACCCATTGTTACAGTACCGTAGGCATAACCAATGATTACATAAAGACGATTTTCGTCAATCCATTCAATATCCTTCGGTGTATTTTGTTCACCTTCATATCTATATTTATAAATAGTAAACTTTCCAGTTTCTAAATCTTCAATTACTAATCTGTTAATCCCTTCAAAATCTCCAGCTCTTCCGTGAAGAATTGCACGTTTCGTATTTAATGGAGAGGTCTCTTCTTCATCAATTGAGTTATACTTGTATTGTTCTTCTTCAAACACTCTAAATTTGTAGTTTCCTACTACTTCATTCATGATTTGACCGAATGATGCTAATTCAGTAGTTACTCCTTCTTCATACTTACCTGTTTCCTCATTATAAAACATCGATTCTATTTTTACTTCACCAAATCCAGTAGCAAAGTATCTACGAGAAAGGTAGTTTTCTGTTTTACTTTCAACTATTAATACATCCTCAAATACACCATACATAGTTGAAACTTGACCATTCGTATCAACCAAAGTCCATCCTTCAAATACATCTCCTACAGTAAATGGAGCTTTCATTACAATTTCTAATGTAGGTAATTGTTCTAGTTCAGATATTGTCAGGTCAGATGGCTGATTATCTTCAATCATCTTCTCATAAATTTCTACAATTTGATTTTCGGTAATTTTGTAAATCCTTTCTATTGTTCCTCCACCGTTATATGAAATTTGTTGTACAAATTGACCACTAAGCCATCTCGTTCGAACCTTTGCTCCACCGTTTTCAAAGCCACCGATGAAAAATTGATCGATATCTTCAGGTGGGAAGAAATAGGATTTCAACAGACTATTATAGTCGTTTTCTTTGTCCGTCACTTCATTGTCAAATGAAATTGAAACGAGTTCATAACCAAATTCCTCTGTACCACCTTTAACTACTCCATAGTTTGGAACATAGTACGTTCTTGGTATTTCTTGTGTCGTTGGGTAAGCTCCACCTTCCACCACGACTACATTTGAGAAAGTACCATAATCTATTGATAATTCTGCATCGATTGCTACAATTTTTTGAATACCAAATTCGGTTCCTACCTCGATAGGTCCAGTCAATTGCACACCCAATGATGGACGTTGATCGAGCTTTTGTATTGTCCACTCCAGCGGATCACCGTAATAGATTTGCTGAATTTCCTCATTTGTAATTCGGAAAACATTTGAAAAAGTTCGTGTACTACTACTACTACATGATACACAATCTTTCACATAAATTGTTTCTTGCACGTATCGATCACTTAACCAATTTGTTTCTACAGTTGTATAAGAGTTACCACTTTTAAAAGTAGCAACCGTTCCATTTGGGGGGAAGAATTTTATTAGATCGTCATAGTAACCATTTTCCTCGGTAGGTTCCTGGATCGGATCATCCACTGGCTCAACCACTGGGAGATTATCTTCATTTTGTGAAGCTTGTTCATTCATAAGTTTTGGAATCAATAAAAGCCCAACCACAAATATTCCAATGAAAGAAGCAAATGTAACATAATAACCCCAAGCGAATTTCTTTTCTTTTTGAGATTTAGAATCAAGAGCATTGTTCACACGTTTTATTACTCTTGTTTTTTGCTCAGATGTGTCACCAATTTTAGCCATTAACTGTTTTTTAATTTCATTCATGGAGCAGCACCTCCCATTGTTCTTCTTTCAATTCATCTTTTAATAAAATACGAGCTTTACGAAGCCTTGTTTTTACCGTGTTGTCGGATAAATCTAATTGCTTTGCAACTTCAATAACGGACAATTCCTCAAAATAATAATAAATAATGACTTCCCTATATTTTAATGGTAACTGCAATACCGCATCTGCTAGTTCTAGTTTCTCATCTTGTTCAATCAATCTATTACGATTGTTCTTTGATTTAGTGGAAAAGCTATTCGTTAAACTATGCATTCGATAGCGCCAGCTTTTCAAATAGTCTTTGCATTTATTTACAGTAATTTTTGACAAATAGGTTTTTAGTGATGAGCGCTCTTCAAATTGCTCAAATTTTTGGTAAAA
>DATMFE010000265.1:0-6513 GCA_035556295.1 Ureibacillus sp. | reverse complement strand
CAGGAAAGTGAGTTCACTGGGGCAGTAGCCGGAGCAGCGATGGCGATGGCTGGTATTATAATCGCTTTCTGTTTCCCTGTGTTTTATTCTTTTTTATAAAGTGAAACTTGCATCAGTGGGGCTTTAAGCGCGGGATACACATCGCCTATACAAACAGGTTCGAACCGCAGTGAGTCGAACCATACTTTCTAGGAAATTACGTCATACGAGCATTTAAAAGGCTATTTTGTCTGTTATAAATTTCTTTGAATACGTTTTTGACTGCGATTGATAAAAAATACGTTATCGGAGGCAAGGGGATACAGACCTTAAAATTTTTTAGTTCTAATCATATCAGTATTCATATTATTGTAAGCACTAAATATTACCAATAAAAGTAATTTCAATATTGAGCAGAGTTCCCTTATTTTTGAAATTAGATTACAATTGATAACTTTGATAATCCTCTTTATTATCTTTTAAACTTAAGTAGATAAGATTAGAGCCCCGTGGCCGGGGGAGAAATAACAGTCAAAGTATTGATTTAATAAGGTTTTACAAGTTTAATGTGTAAAATAATTCAATTCTTACAAACAGGTGATGTATGTCACCTGTTTTCCTTTAGATTAACTATAATAAGTCGAAAAGATAATTCCTTAAATATTCGAAGATTTCCATATCCAATTTTTCAAAAATCCTATTTTATAATAAAATAAAAACCTATCATTTTGATAGGTTCGGCTATTAATTCTATTATTTCTCATAGTGCCCCCCTTAATCTACGAATCGTTTCCGTAACCCAAAAACATTCGTAAATATGAAACTTGTACTAACGGGGATTAATATCCAATTCTAATTATAGAAAATCACATACCTTATGCTTCTAGTAAATCATTTTCCACTAGAACCAAGTACGGAATATGAAAGTAACATAGAAAACAATAATTTTTTAAAAGCAGGATGTTCTAATCGTTCAAGCTGTTCTATATTATCCAGCCATTCTACAACCTCTCCCTTGCATATTACTGCTAGACGGCCTGCAATGTAACTTATCGCCTGTAAATCATGAAAAATAAAGAGATACGACTACATTCAAATTTTTCACGGTTAAAAGAAGAGGGGGCCATCTTCCCTTCTATTCCTTTTTTAGGTCTAGAGCATCCCTTAAGGCCTCCCCAAATAAGTTAAAAGCAATCACAACAATGAAGATCATCATCCCCGGGTACAGCATCAATGAAGGATTATTTCTAAAAAATGGCTTACTATCATTAATCATCATTCCCCATTCTGCGTCCGGCGGCTGTATGCCCAGGCCTAGAAAGGATAGGCCAGAAATAGATAAAATAACTCCCCCTATGTCCATAAAGACTAATACAATAACTTGAGAGATAATGGTAGGTAAAATATGTTTGATGACAATAATGAGCCTTGGTGTCCCGCATATTTTAGCTGCTAAGACAAAGTTTTGCTTCTTTACACTAAGAACCATCCCTCGAATAACACGAGCATAAAAAACCCATTGAACGAGCACCATGGCAAAAATCAAATTACTAAGACTCGTTCCTAAAACTCCAATTAAAGCTAAGGATAGAAGAAAGCTCGGGAATGCCATAAGAGTATCACATAGTCTCATAAAGAAATAATCAACCTTACCGCCTCTAAAACCCGCATAAATACCAAGCGGGATACTTATCATCATCGTTAATCCCATGACAAGGAATGCTGTTCCCAATGAGATTTGTGTTCCATAGATTAATCGAGACAATATACATCTCCCTAAATGATCAGTACCTAATGGAAACTGGGAGGAAGGTCCTTGCAGTTTCTGCGTAATATCAATCAAGTTCGGATCATTAGGAGCAAAAAAAGGAGCAAAAAGAGCCAATACCATCATGAATAAAATAATCATGCTGCTAATCATCATGAGCTTATGTGATAACAGCTTTCGTTTCACGTCTCGTAACACTCTTATTTCTCTCCTTCCCATCGTATACGGGGATCCAGGAAAGAATACATAATATCCACAAGAAGATTACAGACCACAAAAATCACGCTCATAAACAATACACACCCCTGAATCATTGGATAATCTTGATTTAGAATAGATGTGACAAATAATTGTCCCATGCCGGGCCAAGCAAAAATTGTTTCAACAATTACCGCTCCGCCTAGCATGTTCCCTAAACTCATACCAAGTCCAGTTATCACAGGCAATAAGGACTTTTTTAAAACATGCCTGCTAACGATTAATCTTTGACGTAAGCCTCTCGCTTTAGCATACATAACAAATGGCTCATTCAAATTTTCCAGCATACTAGCCCGAAGCAATCGCATATACGTACCTATATAACCAAAAGCAAGTGTTAAGGAAGGAAGCACTAGATGGGCCAAAGTTCCCCTCCCCAATACAGGAAATAGATCTAATTTTACAGATAATAAATAGATTAAAAGAAATCCAAACCAAAAGGAAGGCATAGAGACACTTACAAAGGCAACTATTCTACTAAACTGATCAACAAATTTCCCCTTGTAAATAGCCGAAATCATTCCTATAGGTAGACTAATAACAACAATAAAGATAAGCGAAGCACATGTTAATTGAATCGTTGGAAACAGATGTAACAATATTTCGTCCCATACAGCATTTTTGGATACGTAAGACATCCCTAAATCCAATTGCAACACTTTTCCCAACCAATCTAAATACTGGATATATAAAGGCTTATTTAATCCAAGCTCAACTCGAAGAGCGGCCACAGCCTCATCCGTAGGTGGAATATGTGAAATCCTTAAGTAAGCTACTGCTGGATCTCCAGGAATTAAGTGAAGCAAGATAAAAGTGATGAGTGAGATTCCTAATAATATTGGAATTAAACTCGTGAGACGCTTAACAATAAACCACCCCATGTAGTACTCCTTAAGTTGTTTTTAATTATGCTCAATTTATTTAACATCAATTGAAGTTAATGGCACCTCAACTTCTTGAGGTAAAAAATCTACTCCGCTAATATTTTTATGATACACGGCTACATTAGACTGATAAGATATCGGTAAGTAAACAGCTTGCTCATGCAGGGTCATTAAAATATCGGTATACAACATTTTTCTCTCTTTTTCGTCTGTAGTTAATAATACTTTCTTAATTTTCTGGTCTATTTCTTTTTTTTCAGGCAGCCCTAATAAAGCGGTGTAATCTGGACTTCCATTTTCCGAATCTGTTGTAATAGCAGCTAAATAGGAATGTGGATCAAACGGTACAGACCATGTTGATGTAAATAATAAATCATACTTACCTTGGAATGCCGTTTTCCAAAAAGTATTACTTTCCTGACTAGTCAATTTAATATCTATCCCGAGTTTTCTAAAATCACCTTGAACAAATTCTGCAATCGACTTCTGGATGTTGTCTGTACTATTAAATAGAAATTCCAGTTGCAACTCTTTTCCGTCTTTTTCTCTAAACGGTTTGCCCTCTACTTTTTTCCATCCAGCTTCATCCAATAACTGTTCTGCTTTTGCAGCATCATATTCATAAGGATCTACATTAATCTTTGTGTAATCCAAAACAGGTGGAAATAAAGTATCAGCCTTTTCTTCCATACCATAAAAAATATTATCGATAACAGCCTGTTTATTAAAAGCATGGTTGAGAGCTAACCGAACTTTACGATCTTTAGTAGCTTCGTTATTTGTGTTAAAAAGCAGCGTTCTTGTAGCTGTAGGTTCTGACAATTTGGTTTCATATTTTCCAGAATTCTTCAAGAATTGGAATGAATCTTGGCTGATGACGCCGTTACCAAAAATAAAATCAAGTTCCTTTTTCTCAAAAGCCAATACTCTAGACTCGCCGTCCGTAATAACTTTAACAACTACCTTATCTACTTTAGGTTTAGTACCCCAATACTGTTCGTTTCTTTCGAATACAGCAAACTCATTTTTCTTATATTCGCTCAATACCCATGGACCAGTGCCAATCGGCGACTTGAGTCCGTCCTTAAATGTATTTTGACTGTCAGGAAAAGCAGCTTCGCCCACAAATCTCAAAGGTCTGACATAAGTTAGTTCTTGAAGAGTTGGATAATAAGAGTTATGTAAAGTAAGTTTAAATGTATATTCATCGACTACTTCTGTACTTTTAATTTGATTAATTAATTCCACCCATTCATGTTGTTTACGATTATCTAAAACCGTATCAAAGTTTTTCTTAACGATTTCAGCATTAAATGGCGAACCATCAGAAAATTGAACATCTTTTCTCAAATGGAATACATATTCTTTTCCATCTTTCGATATATCCCAGCTCTCTGCTAACCAAGGCTTAATTTCTCCACCTTCACCGTAATAAACAAGAGGTTCGTATACCATAGCCTGGGAAAAAAATTCATTCGGAAAATACGTGTGTGGATTTAAGTCACCGATATCTCCAGGCCAAGAAAAAGTAACAACTTTTGTTTTTTCTTTATCTGATGCATTTTCTTGATCTTTTGTTGTGTTGCTGCAACCAGCAACAAAGATTGTGAACATTACTAGTAGTCCAACAAATGAACGGAATAAATTAGACTTTTTTAAAAACATATTTTCTCACCTTCAATTACAAATTTTAATTATTCGATAAAATATAAACTACAAAAAAGCATTCCCAACCAGAATTTATCAGGTCAGAAATGCCTATAGCTTCAGAACAAATTCGTCTTCATAGCACTCTAATACCTCCCTATCTCCCGTAGGTTTAACAGCATTTCTAGAACAGGTAGGTCTTCTGACTTAGGTTCATCATCTCTATGCGCCTTCCCGGATATTATCCAGTGACTCTTATACATAGGACTCCCCTTTACAGCGGCGGGACCGTGCCGGATTTTGCACCGGCTTCCCATTTAAGTATTCGCAATTAAACGAATACACCCATTCCAATACCATATGAAATTTTTCCTTATCTTCATAATGAAATATAAAGCTTATCTATTTTAAAAATGATTAAGTGAAAATCATTTGTAAACTATTATATTTTATTAGTTTCAACCTTAAGTAATTTTTGATAAATTCAGCCACTAACCCTATCTATAAACGAAATACAGTAAATAAGAAAGACATTACACATGTTCTCTCAAAATGGAAATATTCACTTCATGGAAATGAACTCAAAAAAGTTTACCTATCACAAATTATATTCGTTATTGCAAATTTATGCTATATCAAATTATGATCCTGATATTTTTTGGAATGAAACATAATACATAAGAACTGTTAGTGGCATTACAGCGATAATAAGATAAAAAAAGGCAACTTCACCTAAAGGCAAAATTTGCCCAAAATCAAAAAGAATTCATCCATCAACTTGTTCGAATTAGCTTCTTTAAAGGAGACTGGAATGCGAACTTAGTTAATCACATTCAAAACTTCTTGCTTGTAACGCTCCCTCATGATCTTAGCGATATCTACCATTCTGTCAAGAGCAGCCAATGTTTCATCTATTTTTCTTGTTTTAAGACCGCAATCAGGATTAATCAAACATTGTTGTACGGATAGTACTTCTAAGCTATCATTGATGATAGTCTGCATTTCATCTAATTTCGAAATACGAGGACTATGAATATCATAAACACCTAGTCCTATATCATTTTCGTATTGGTAATGTTTAAAAGCTTCAATAATCTCCCCATGACTTCTAGATGTTTCAATTGAGATAACATCTGCATCTAATTCGCGAATGGGCTCAATAAAATCATTGAATTCGCAATAGCACATATGGGTGTTAATGCGTATTTGTGATACGGTTATAGCATTTCCGAATTTGCTACTTGTGATCGGGCTTGTCGGCATGTTTGGCCCTGGCTTAACCCAGGTCGTGACTGCACTCATTTTAGTACAATGGGTCTATTATGCACGGATTTTTAGAGGAATGGTCATTAGCCTGAAAGCAGAAAATTATATCACCGCTGCACAAATTAGTGGTTCATCATCATGGAAGATTATAAAAAAGCATATCGTGCCAAATATTTTGCCACCGCTTGTCGTGATGGGCACACTAGAAATGGGATGGGCAATCATGAACATTTCATCATTTAATTACCACATATAATCACTCCTTAATATTGTTGGAAGCTGGTGCAGCCATTAAAGAAGTACAAGATCGATTAGGGCATACTGATGTACAAACCACAATGAATATCTATGCACACGTTACAAAAAAAGCAAAAGCAGAGACTATTCAAAAATTTGAAAAGTACCTCAATATTTGACTACGGATATGACTACGGTTGAATACGATTCAATGAAATTAATTGAAGTAGCCAAAAGAAAAAACCCTTGATTTTCAAGGGTTTTGACACTATTTGATATCCAATGATATCTATATATCGAGACGCAGTGGCTCGAACCTGTTACTTCGTTATTTTTGCAACTCTTTATATAAATTCCGCAACACATACGTCTTATACAGCTCTAGCTTTCGACGCTCTACCGGGTGATGCTTAATCCCCATCTTCTTTAATTCCGCAATAAACCAACCTTTTGAATATTGATAAGCCATTTCTA
>DATMFE010000264.1:0-8432 GCA_035556295.1 Ureibacillus sp. | reverse complement strand
ATCGGTGTAGCATTTGCATCCATAATTGCCTTATTAAACTCTGATTTATCCGAATTTGTTGCCATTCAACGTATGATTACGGGATTGGATTCATTCCCTCTAATGTCTATCCCACTATTTATGCTTGCTGGTAAGATTATGGAAAAGGGGGGGATTTCAAAAAGGCTAGTAGACTTTGCAGGAAGTATCGTAGGATCTGTTACAGGCGGATTTGCGATTATTGCAATTATTGCTAGTATGTTCTTTGCTGCGATATCTGGTTCTGCTCCAGCGACAGTAGTGGCAATTGGTTCGATTATTGTTCCTGCAATGATTAAGGAAGGTTATGATAAAAAATTTGCATTAGCTCTAATTGCCTCTGCTGGTACTATTGGAATTATTATCCCACCAAGTATCCCTTTTATTACTTATGGAATTTCAGCGAATACTAGTGTAGGGGATTTATTTATGGCAGGGGTTTTACCTGGAATTTTAATGGGGTTAGCATTAATTATTTATGCTTATATCATTTCGAAAAAACGTAATTATAAAGGTTTAGAAAAATCATCATGGGCTAATTTTTGGAAACACTTTAAAAAGTCAATTTTAGGATTGTTAATGCCAATAATTATTTTGGGTGGTATTTATTCAGGATATTTTACACCAACCGAATCAGGTGCAGTGGCCTCAGTATATGGTTTAGTAGTAGCGTTATTTATATATCGAACTATGAAATTTAAAGATTTAAAAACCACATTTGTGGAGGCTGGCGTATTATCGGCAATGGTACTCTTTATTATTGCTGCAGCAAACTTAATGAGCTGGGTAATAACAGTAGAACAGATTCCTACAAAACTAGCTGAAGTATTAACAGAGTTTACGAGTAGTCCAGCAATGTTTATCGTGATTATTATGTTGATATTCTTTGTAGTGGGTATGTTTGTTGAAATTAATGCAGCTATTATTTTAATCGTACCTATTCTATTACCAATTTTAACTATGTACGAAATCAATTTAGTGTATTTCGGGGTTCTTATGATTGTAAATTTAGCAATTGGTTTACTAACACCTCCGCTTGGGGTAAATTTATTTGTAGCAAAATCATTAGATACAATCCGATTTGATGAGCTTGTAAAGGCTGTAATACCATTTATCTTTTTAATGATAGTGGTGCTCGCTTTATTAGTTATTTTCCCTCAAATTTCATTAGTTCTATTAGGTGGTTAATGTATTGAAAAATGAATATCAGGTTCCAGCTGCAGTTAAAATCGACAGAATACTCAAAATGGTTGTAGAACATAAAGGATCGTTGAGATTAATAGATTTTTCAAGAGAATTAGGGATTAGCAAGAGCTCATGTTCTCTCCTTTTACGTACATTAGAACAATTAAATTGGCTAATAAAAGATAATCAGGATGAATACAAGTTAGGTCCCGTTCTAGGCCATATTGGTCATCATTACTTTAAAGATTTAGAAATAATTGACCTCTTTAATGGTGAAGCGAAAAAATCATTGGAAATTATCGATGAGCATATTCAATTAGGGATTTTACAAGCAAACCAAGTGATGTATTTAGCCAAAATCAAAGGGTCATCAACCATTGATTTAGTAACGCACCCAGGATCATTATACCCTTCCCATAGTACATCAGTTGGTAAAATTCAGTTAATCGATAAAAGTTACGAGGAGTTAGAAAAATTGTTTCCGAATGGATTAGAATCCGTAACCCCCCATACGATAACAAATTTAGATGAGCTGTATAAAAATCTGCAATATGCAAAAGTTCAGGGCTATATAGAAGAACACCAAGAATCGGCAATAGGATTTCACTGTGTAGCCTGCCCAATTTATAATGCCGATGGAAAAATTATAGCCGGTGTCAGTTCCGCAATGATAACAGAAAAATGGGAGCTTAAACATGAAATTGCACGTGAGGAAATCATCAAGTTAAGCCAAAGAATATCCTATCTAAATGGGTACGAATTAAAAAATTGAGTAACTAGGTTTAAGGGAAAAGCTTGCAGTACCACTTCAAATGAATATATTGGTTGTTTAGGAATTGCGAAATTAGAAAGGCAATAAAGTCTAAAGATACTAAGGAACATAGATAAACTGAGCATTCACCTCAGTTTATCTATGTTTTTTTGTTATGAATTTTCTGCTTTCTGAAAAATCTGGATCGACTGCTTCACTTCTTCTGGCTGGTCAAACACATAGTAGATAAACTGCCAATAGCAATGCCCTGCGTGTATCACTTTCAATAAGGAAGCATGCCCATCTAAACCTTGGTCGGTCCACTGATACGCTTTCTGAAAATCTTCACAAGCCTGATCGAGGTATTCCCTTTTAAATTCTTCAATGTCCGCGAACCGATGATCCAACTAATAATAATGCTCGCCTTCTTTGAATTGCTCTTCATGTTGGGTAAATGCTTAAACTTTATATTAGAAAACATCATACTTTCAATCTAGAAATAAGCACTTCACTATTATAAGGTACTTCAATATCTGGAATTGTAAGAAACTTGTTTTCATTCATTTTTGTTACAGCTAAAACAATGTTTTCTCCCATTTCACTTCTTGGTAATATTAACTGTACTCTAACATTTTCACTGATAATAGATCTATCAATAATCACATCTCCTTGCATGATATCTTGAGCTAAAACCATAATTTCATGTCGATCTAACTCAACTCTATTGAACTCCTCATTGTCGATGTTATCAGTGAAAATATATTCCGAGTATTTATTAAATAATTCTACTAACTCGCTGCTTCCCTTTGAGCTTGCTATTTCAACTGCTGAAAGAGTTTGTTTTGTCTTTATAATTGGATTTGCTCCATTTTCTAGCAATATCTTTATGATTTCTAAATCTTTAAGTTTTGTAGCATACATTAATGCTGTATTACCTTTATAATTAAATCGATTTATTTTTATGCCAAACATGATTAAAAGATTTATAATATCCATATTCTTCTCTTTGACAGCATTAATTAGTAGAGTATCGCCACGCTCATTACATATGTTAATTGGAAAACCTTCAGCTAATGTTAATTCAATTGCTTCTATATCCCCTTTTCTTATATTACGTACAAGTTGATTAAATATATTAGTATGAGTTTTCGTATATATTTCTAGAACACTTTGAACATCTAACTGGTTATTTTCTTTGGCCTTTTCCAATGGGGTTTTTCCATATATATCTCTTGCTCCTTTATTTGCTCCATAACTAATCAGTGTTTTAGTTATTGAAACATGGCCTCTCCATGCAGAGCAAAATAAAGGCGTCCATTTATCTTTATCACTTATATTTGGATTTGCGCCATAATCTAGTAAAATTGATACGAGTGGTTCATTCTCTGACCACGCTGCATCAAATAATGGGGTTCTACCTTCCATCTTTTCTTTAATATTTGGGTCTGCTCCCAACTCTAGTAACTCTTTAATAAAAGATACACTTCTCCCAATTCGAATAGCACTATGTAAAGGGGTTTGACCTAAAATATAGACAGAATTTAAATCAGCCCCTTTTTTCAATAATATTTTGATTTCATTAATATCTTCGTTTGTTATTGCTTTTGTAAATGGATTATTTAATGACACTAAATCTTGTAAATTAATATGATTATTCATGGTATACTCCTGATTTTATAAATTAATTGATTTCTTATACTGTAATAAGTAGTCTAGTTTTTTTGGATTTTTTGTATTCTCGTAGTATGTTATAGCTCGCTCAAGAATTTTTAGATCAATTGGAGTATTACGTGTTAATTCATCATATAAATGCTGTAAATTTCTATTAGTGGACAAGTTGGAATCTGCCTTCTCAAAGCGATTAATTGCTTCAATATATTTCCCTATTCTTTTACAGTAAATCGCACTACCTACCCATAGTTGTCTTTGATCAAATTCCTTAACTTTAAATGAGCTTTTTAGGTATTCCCATTTCTCTATTAAAAGTTTGTCACTTTGCTTTTTACGTATCACTAAATCGCATAATCTTTGTGCTTCTTGATATTGTCCCGAAACGTCAAGACATTGTAATGATTCGTCATAATTCTCGGCCAACTTGAACTTTTCCGCTGCTAAAAGGAAATCAGCATCTTCTTTTGCTAGATGAGCTTCACATAACAATTTATATTGATAAACTTGATCTTCTGGAACGCGATTAAAACATTCCAAAGCTTGTTGGTATAATTTTTTATTTATTAGTACAATCCCTTGTTCAATCCAATCATCCATTGAGATAGGTTCAGCATTAATCTCGGTTTTCTCTATTTTTGACACGACATTCAATGATTTGGATATATCATTAATTCTCCAGAATTCAGCTGTTTGTGGACCGTCATAAATAAAACAATTTTTCATTCCCCTTGTAACTGCTACATATAAAAGACTTGCTTCATATCTAATAAATCTCTTGTTTATTGGATTACCATCAATTAAGTGGAGGTTACCTTGATCAATAATTCTATAAATCTTTTTCCAAATTTTTTCTTCCATACTATCTTTCGGAAACATTGTCCAAAGCAATACTCGATTAAACTCTAAACCTTTAGCTTCTGAAATAGTGAATATTAATGGTGATTGTCCAAATTCTTTTATGAATTGCTTTTTTAAACTTTGTTTATACTCTTCATTACGCACAAGAATAGCATCATGTGGTCCAAATAAATTTGCTTTATCTATTATCTGATGTTCTCCGATATTATTGTATATTACTGGGGTTATACCATAATCGAAGTAATCGGTTTTCTTCGTTTTATATTGAAAATCTGTATACTCTCTTTGTAGATTATTAATAGAAGCTGCTAGCTTTGCAATTTTCCCTGTGTTTCTAAAATTTCTTGATAATTGAACAATTTCATTAATCGGTGTATTTAATTTTTGATAAAATGCGTTTTTTATATTTTCCCATCGGAATCCACTATGCTGAATTACTTGGTGATCGTCTCCAGTTAAAATAATTCGATTAGATTGGTTATTAGCTAAAGCAATTACAAAAGAAATATGTAACATGGATAAATCTTGTACTTCATCACAGATAACCATGTCATACTTTGGAATATCCTTATTGAGAGCTTTAAATAATAAATCTTGTTCATCCATCATGGAGCTAATCTTTAACCAATTCTGATACCATTGGAAAATTTTGTAGGCACCTTCTCGATTATGAAAAAAATTTGGCGCTTCTTGCTCGCTTAAGTTGATATAATCATTAAGTCCCATAATCTGATTATATTGTGAAAATGCTCCACTTTTCCACACACCTCTTACTTCCTCCCATATCATTAATGGCGGAAATTCTTTATCGAGTTGGTTTCCACGGACAAATCTACTATACTCAAATATAAATCTTTCCTTTGACATTATAGGAAGAAATTCATCATCTTTATATATTGTTAAAGCTTCTTCAAATGTAAGAAAAATTGTATTTTCTTTATATTGCTGTTCTTCATCAAGACCTCTAATTAAGCTTAAAAACTGTTTTTTCGCGTCTTCTACCAGTTCTTTGTTGTAAGTAATATATAATTTTTTTAGATTTGGATCCGATAGCAGTTTATGAATAACAATAGTAGTTTTTCCACTACCTGCTGTACCTGACATAAGAATGGGTAGTGGTTTATCTAATACTTCTAATTGTTCCTCAGTTAATCTAAGTTTGATATCCCAAAATTCATCTGGGGCTACATCTTCCTTTTGCATAAAACGTATAATCGTGTCTTCGTCAATGCAGTACATTTTTTGATTAGTGAATGGATAATAATATTCGGGATACCAAGTACTATTAACTTCTTCTACAATCTGCTCTAAAGTAATTTCATTAGTTTCTTCAGCGGTAATATACGCTTCTTGATTAAATTCTTCTCCCAATATGTTCCTAGCTGTTCTAATAACCTTATCATGTTCCACTGACAAATGAAAAACCATGATTGCAGTTTTATTTACTCCCTCTTCACTAATAGGAATAGGTGTAAATAGCATTCTTTTCGCTCTATCAACTCGTGCTTCATAAATTGCAATTTTATTTAGACTTCTTAATTTCTTTACTCGCGTGCCATTTTTCCAAAACCCATTTTTTAGTAAATTTAATCTTTCTGAGACTTTTTCTATTTCATTTGATCTAATACTTTGCATTTCTTCTTTTGCACTTTCTGTTAAATAAATAGAGTACATTTTTCAATTCACCTCACTATTTTTTCTGAGTTTAAAGGGTTTCTGTATATTAAAATGTTGCTGTTCTAGCGCTTTTAAAATGCTTCGTTCCTTCTTCTAAAACCGCTCTATAACATTTCCTTTCGTATAGTCCATTGAACTGTAAAAATATTATACTGAACTGCCAGAAACATTCTTTAGTCTTCAGTTGGGCTTGTTCTATTAAGTTTTAAAATCTCCCTTGAAATATTCTTATGTAAATTATATCTCTCCCATTATACTAATATGAGTCATTCTTCTCTAAAATAAGTTAAAACATGGTAAAATTATAGCATGCAATTAATTGTAATATTTTATATATTATTAAATATATTGAAATAATAATTTACAGCAGGAGGAGAAAGTAATGGAAGCACCTAAATTTGAATTGGATGATCGTTCTTTGAATATAAGTATTAATGGCAACCACGATGAATTCGAAGCAAGTGTAAATAAATTTATCGAAGGCTATTTATCTATTCTAAACACTTCTGGAAATACCTTATATTACACTACGGGTGCTATTTTCCCACTACTAAATAGAAATTGTTTATGGGGAGAAGCACTACATTTATTTATAGAGCTCATGAAAGAAAGAGATCAAACAATACCTGTGGGTCGGATACTCAAAGATATTTTTTTAACAAATCTACGAAGTGAAGATGAAGAAGATTTTATTATTTATTCGACTAATAAGGGGTTAAAGATTTTAGAAGGATTGAGAATAGTAGGTCAAGATTATTTGGCTTATAAATTACTTCAAATAGGACAAGGAAAAGTAGTTTATAATTCGATAGTTAAATTTTTGCTGTCATATAAAGAATGGAAGAGAAATAATGAAGAAAAAAGTTATTTAAAGGAAGAATTTAATGATTCAAGTATTGATGAAGATTTATTATATTGGCTTGATGTAGCAGATGGAGAAGCTACATCTGATATACCACCATCTGAAAGAAGCCTCTACGAATTGGACTTTATTGATTTAGATGAGTTTAAACCTGTACATGAAAATCAAAGTTCAGTTATTGCAATTTTGACGAGATATATTGATTTAATTTTAGAAGCAAAAACAATTTCCTTTAAGAAGAAAATGGCATTAACTGATTTATACAATGATTGTATTTTTTCTAGGAATTCAAATAGCAATTTGTTATACGGACAATTACAATTAGTACTTCATCAAGTAAAAACTATCTTTAGTACCCAGAATATTGATTTGAAGTTTATAAAAGAAACTGTGAATGATTTTTATAATTGCAGTGAAATAGATACTTTTGAAATTTGTAGAATAGATTTTGATAAAAAAAATTCATATGTAATCTTTGCCAATTTTGAAAATGGTCTTTTTAACACTGTACATTTGAAAAAGTCAGATAACAATCTTGCCTTTTTATCATTTGAAGATCCACAATACAAAACGGAAAATATTTCCGAATTTATCGACTTACTCCTACAAGATATTCATTCTCAATATTCCTTTGATGATATTAAAACAAATGTATCAAGCGAAGAGAAACGTGTGGAAGAAATTTATGAAGAGGACAATAATCAATCTACTCCTAATGCTGAATATCCAAAATTAGTTAAAGGCGGCCCCCTATCCATAAACGATGAAGATTTACCCTGGTAATTAATTTACTAAAATTGTGGGGGATACACGAAAAAAGTATGTGTAATAACCACATCTTCTAATGATTTTCTATTTATAGGTACGAAAAAACCTCCATTTTCATTACTGAATTTGGAGGTCTTAAAATAAAATGCTCCTATATTCATTTCATGAGTTACAACTTCCCCCCAACCTACCCCTCCATCTCACAAACCAACCGAGGAAACACCACCGTTTCCTTCATCAACTCCCGAAATGTTTTCGTTTCCTTGGTATCTGGAAAATACAACCCCCTATCAATCATTTGGTTGTAGGCGTCGACTATACGGTTTTCCCATTGGCCATAAATTTGATGATGAAGTTCCCTTGCTTCCCATGCGTTCTTGGCGAAGTAGAAGGCATAGGTGGTGGCGTTTCGTTTGATGGCGTATAGTTTAATTTTTAGCATGGCGAGCACGTCTTGTTCTTTCATGCGACTGATTTCCGCATGTTCTTCTGAAGTGAGTGGCATGTCGTATAGTTTGGAGACTGGATCTTGCAGGTTGACTTTGCCTTTTTTGACTGAGTAGTAGATGAGGTGGGCTGTGTAAGGTTCGTCATAGAAGAGGACATCCTCAAATAATGCTTGAATCGTTTGTTGGTAAAACG
>DATMFE010000263.1:0-7199 GCA_035556295.1 Ureibacillus sp. | reverse complement strand
TCTGTGCTAAACTTTGTACTTGCTTGGACATGGTTGCCGAAAATAGTAAAGTTTGATGGGGAGAAGAGATGCCACCAAGAATCGTTTGGATATCTTCAATAAAACCCATGTTTAACATTTCATCTGCTTCATCCAGAACAGCCGTACGAATATGATTTAAACGAATGGTTCTTCTTTTCATATGGTCCATAAGACGTCCAGGAGTTGCTGAGATAATATGAGGCCTTTTCTTAAGGGCCTTGATTTGACGATTAATGTCCTGCCCCCCATAAATGGGTAATGTTTTAACTCCTTTTACCTGTCCAATTCGATTTAACTCTTCAGCTACTTGAATCGCCAGTTCACGCGTCGGCGCTAGCACAATCCCCTGAATTGCTTCTTCAGAAAGCTCAACTCGTTCTATAAGGGGGATACCAAAAGCTGTTGTCTTGCCAGTACCTGTTTGAGCTTGACCAATTAGATCTTTACCCGTCATAGCTATCGGAATAGCTTCAGCCTGAATCGGTGTAGCCTCTTCAAACCCCAAGTTATGAATGGCCTTTTCAATGTCCTTGCTTAAATGGAAATCAGAAAAATTTTTCAACTATTTCGTGCTCCTTCTCTTACTTAATTCAGAAATGAGAAAGGTACTCTTTAACCAGAGATTCTGCTTATTCATTCCTGTGTATGGTAAATCAGTGTTACTATCCACGAATATCTTGTTCTAACATATCTGTACAAGACGAATTCATGCCTTATTTTATCCGCGCTTATGTGTATTTATAAATTCTTATAGTACCCATTAAGAGTAATGTGATTTAGAAAGATATGGTTCCTACTATTTCTTTTTTAAAAGGTATACTACTTAGGAGGAGGGATGATGTAATTATGTATTATAACCATCGGAAGAAAGATCAAGAGCCCTTACCAAAAGAACAAACAATGATTTGGGAATGTAAGTCAGAAGAATGTAAGGGTTGGATGAGAAAAAACTTCTCTTATGAAAATCGACAAAAGTGTCCTTTATGTGGCCATAAAATGAGAGTTGAAAAACGACTTTTAGATGCGTCACCTAATCCCCATCAAAAATAATGTATGGCTGCCTTTTGGATAAATCCCTAAAAAATTTCTGGCACTTCTTTAACTGAAATTAAACTTCTTACCAAAAAAACACGCGATATTTGCTTTATATTTCTAATATGTGGTATAACTAGTCCATACCTTGTACCGTTCGTTTTATCTAGAAACCAGACTTAAAACTCTGGTTTTTCTATTATATCTAGATTTTAAAAGTAGATATAATACGTTTTTTGCTAGCTAACGGAATCAAAAGTAAAAAAAGACTCCCAGGTGGAGTCTTTTTTACTCATTTTAATTATGCTACTTTATGAACGTTAGCAGCTTGTGCTCCACGTTGGCCTTGTTCGATATCAAACGTTACTTTTTGACCTTCGTCTAACGATTTAAAGCCTTCACTTTGAATAGAGCTGAAATGTACGAATACATCGTCTCCTCCTTCGATTTCGATAAAACCGAACCCTTTGTCTGCATTAAACCATTTCACTGTACCTTGTTCCATAATATTGCCTCCTAGTGTAGAATACTCCACACTTATATTACTACCCTTGTCCAACTATACTATCTTAAGATGAAAATTTCTATGGAAGAGATTTCTCTTCTCTTAATCCTACACCGAACAAAAATAATTAACTTAATCGTAACATATAAAACCGAATATAGCAAATACAGGAAAAATGACCCTTTCAAGCGTGAAATCCTATTGTAAAAAGATTAATTTAAGATCTACTAGGAGTAAATAAATTCAATTGACTTTCCACATATGTAGCTTACATACAAAATAGTAAGCGTGTTAAGAGACCTGCTGTTTTTGTGTAGATGAAATTTTTTATAAAATGGATATCTTGGGTACAATACAGGGTATATACGTGGTAGAGGGGGGATCGTTTGAGACTGAAGGATGGAGACTTTTATACAGATAGTAGAAACGGTAAGGTATATAGATTAAATGAAGATGACAAGGGCAGCTGGTATGTGAGTACACATGAAGATAATGATAAACTGTCTAGAACATCGGGGCGTGATATGATGAAATTGTTAAAGAGTTTTTATACCAAAATGAACAAAAGTTGAACATTCATAGCTCTGAAAAACTACCGGCCCTCGTCATTATTTAGAGGAGGTAGTTTTTTATTCGCAATATATTTAAAAAATAGTGGCTCAAAACCTGTTGGTAAGATACAGGCTTACAGGCACCATTACATAGCTAGGACTACAATAATCCTAATGCTTTAATCAAACTGATTTTTTCCCACACACTTTTTCCTTTTATTAAGAAAATACATTCACACATGTATGACAGTTGTCATACTAGTTACTTGACGTTTATATCTTTTGTTACCAGCTACTATGTTCTACTATAAATGTAAAGAAGAGTTGTATATTAAATATGGTAAAGATGTAAGGAGGAACACATGAGCAAACAAAAAACGACTGAATTAAGAAAAAATGTAGCACCTTTTGAAAAATCCAATACGAAATCGAGTATAAAGCAATTAATAAACACATTCCTACCGTTTTTACTACTTTGGTTTCTAGCTTGTAAAAGTTTGTCCGTTTCTTATTGGCTAACCCTGCCATTAGCTATTGTTACAGCCGGGTTCGTCGTCCGAATCTTCATTATTTTCCATGATTGTTGTCATCAATCATTTTTCAAAAGCCGCAAAGCAAATAATATCCTTGGTACAATCAGTGGGGTTATAACCATGTTTCCGTATGAACAGTGGAAACGAAGCCACTCGATTCATCATGCCACGAGCAGCAACTTAGATAAACGAGGGACTGGTGATGTGTGGGTCATGACAGTTGATGAATATGTTGCAGCTTCCTACTGGGGCCGGTTGGCTTACCGAGTTTACCGCAATCCAATTGTTATGTTTGGATTAGGTCCCATCTATCTTTTCTTCGTTTCTAACCGTTTGAACCGAAAAGACGCGAAACGAAAGGAACGTTTGAACACATATTTAACCAATTTCTCAATTGTTGCAGTGTATGCACTTTTATGTTGGGGTATTGGTTGGCAAGCTTTTCTGCTCGTTCAAGCTCCCATCCTTTTTGTAGCAGGATCACTTGGAATTTGGCTATTTTACGTACAGCATCAATTTGAGGATTCCTACTTTGAAAACGAAAAGGAGTGGGATTACGTGAAGGCTGCGGTTGATGGTAGCTCCTATTACAAGCTTCCTAAAGTTTTACAATGGGTAACAGGTAATATTGGTTTCCATCATGTACATCACTTGGCTCCAAGAGTTCCAAACTATAATTTAGAAAAGGCGCATGAGTCTACGCCACCATTACAGAAAGCAACAACCATTACACTAAGCACAAGCTTGAAGTCCCTTCGTTTTCGACTTTTAGATCAACAAAATAAACGTTTTGTAAGCTTCAAAGAAATTAAGCATCTACTAGACAATGAAAAATCGCGTGTGAATTTGAATAACAAAAGACCAAACCTCGATAAAAATTGAATATCCATACGATAAAATCATTCAATTTTAATAAAAAAATACCTGGATTAGCTGAACTATAACCCGAATAAGGGTCACTACATAAAAAGTGTCCCTTATTCGGGCTTTTTCAATTGAGCACTTTGTCAGATTTTCTTACTATTAAATCATTTCTTTTCGTCTTTTAGTATCATCACTCAGGAAGTTCTGGTTTTTGTACCAAGAGTGGAGGAGATAGTTGAAAAAGTACCGAGATATTGCTATTATAACTATTGTTTTTGCAAAAGACCCTGAAGGGAATCTTATCGAAATTCAAAATTGGAGAAAATAAATAGGATATACTTATTTTGTACGGGAACCATTGTAAATAGTGAATTTGTTTTATTACCTAAAATTGCCTAGATAAGGTATAGTTAAAGCGATCCAATACAAAAGAAAGAAGTGCTAACATGCGTAAGCATACAAAATCATTTGAAGATCTAGTAAAAGAGAATAAAGAAGAATTGCTTAAAGATAAACAAGCAATTGAAAAGCTTGAAAAACTTATAGAAAAACGCCATGAAAATATAAAGCTAGCTTAACACAGCTAGCTTTATTTGTAGTTTATAGAGCTAGTTAACATAAAGCGAATTCTCAAAATTAAAGAGTTAATTAAAATGACTTTTACTACCTTGGGAACAATCTAATTATCTTAAAAAACTAATTATGTATCCATTATTTTAAATGTTAAAAATTACAATCGTATAATAAATAGCACCTTGAGCAAACTAATCCAGAGGTCAATATATGATTTCAAAAACAACTTCTAATTACTCACTACTCACAGAAAAAACTACTGGAGCATGGTCAGTAGTTTTTCTGTTTTTATGCTGTACATGTTTAGTTAACATAAGGTTAATAAAGTATAGAATCTCCTCAATAGGGCAGACTGCTAAAGTTCGTTGGATCATATACAATACCTGTTGTATAATTTCTTGTTGCAGTTGCAGACTTCCTAACAAGTCTGTTTCTTTTTATTTAATAATTATAAAAATGAATAATAAATAACATCATGAGCAGACTACTCATGATGTTACAAAACATCGTCCTAACAACAAATGTGTGTAGAGAAAACTACCTTAGTTAAAGGTAGTTTTTTCTCTTTTTAGGCCGTATATGGTATACAAAGTTAGTTAACATAATCAATGTTACCGGAATTAATGACTTTTGTTACCTTTGAAATCATCCAATTATCTTGCATACTTAATTACGTACTCTTTTTTAAAATGATAAAATAGTTAAAACAACTTTTTTACAGAAGTTAAGCCTGGAGGACAGACTACAATGGATAATCTACACTTTCTAGGAGAGAAAATTTTAGAAAAAAAATATGAAATTGCAAAAATGGTACACGTACATAGAAGGGCTGACCTTAAAGAAGTAAAAGACGTTAATCTTACAGATGAAGAGATTATTGAGTTGAGAGCAAACTTCATCAGCTATTTTGGACGGGCTCTCATGGAAAAGCTCGATCAAAAAACACTGTTAGATCAGATAGTGAAATGGGGAAAGCAAGCAGGAGAATTTGCATCAATTTAGGGGTTTCTCTTAATGAGGCCTTAGAAGATACAACCTATTATCGAACATTCATATGGGAAATACTTAAAGAAGAAATAAAAAAGAATAATATGTCGATAGATACAGTATTTGAATTAAGCTCAATTATTGATCCCTTATTAGATAAAGCTGTTTTTGCTTTTAGTTTAACTTATGTGAATATTCATCATGAAACATTAAAAAAAGCAAAGAGTGCTTTCCTTGAATTATCAGTACCTGTAGTTCCAATTACAAAAGGCATTGCTGTACTCCCTCTTGTTGGAGAGGTAGATCCGGAAAGAGCCACGCTTTTATTAGAAGAAACATTAGAGAAAGCAAATATACTACAGCTATCACACTTGCTATTCGACCTCTCTGGCGTGATGATTGTAGATACCATGGTTGCCCATCAAATTTTTAAAATTGTAGAGGCGTTAGGTCTTCTTGGGGTAAAAACGATACTAATTGGTATCCGTCCTGAAGTTGCTCAAACAATGATCCAACTTGGAATTGATTTTAGTAAAATAACTATAAAAGCAAATCTAGAACAAGCACTTCTTGGTTTAAATTTAACCATAGATTCCTTAGAGGACAAAAACTCTTGAGAGGATAGATATTCTTCAATATACAGCTTTTTATACATTGTTCATATGATAGCCTTTTACTATTCAAACGCACAAAAATGCCTGTTAAAAAAGCATTCTTAGGTAGTAAATAAATTTAGTGACAGCAAAAAAACATTAGATATAGAAGCTATCTAATGTTTTTTGCTGTAGTGTTATTTTGAGATTTTTCTTCTAAAAACTGTTTAAATTCTTCTTTGCTCACATTTAAATTCATTGCGTCTTTAACTAACCTCATCCACTCTTCTGGTAGAACTGCTGTAGACTTCTTCATAATTGAACACCTTCCCACATAAATAATTATTTATCATTTACCTGTTGTTTTCAACTTAAAATCTTGTTTTATAGTGACCAACCACTATATTACAACTAAATAGTTAATCCTCTTTACTTTAATCGACCATAGGTAGCTGTTGAAACAGTAGGTTTGGATCTGATTCTCTAATGGTTTAAAAGAGGCTGCCTTTAAGTGTTACATACTTAGAGAACAGCCTCTAAGTTATTATTATGGGATGGCATAAACCTCGACAGTGAAGCTTTCTCCATCGGTGTTTTCCGGTCTAGCGACGTAGAAATCTTCGCTCGTTTTGATTTCTGTCTCAGATCCGTCTGTAAGGTCATTAAAGATCGTTTCGTCAATGCCGAAGCTGATGTCTTTCATGACATCGAATTTCGCATTAGTAGGACCATCGACGATTTTCCATTGTAACTTGGTCGCATAAGAAGGAATGTTCCCGATCGTGAAGTTATCACTTGATCGGTTATCCTGTCCGTCCTGAGGCTGGCCTTCCGATCGGATCGTCGCTATTTTCTCAGGGGCTTCAACCTGCACATTGAAAGTATCCCCATCTAGAATCCTGTCATAGGCGTACCAGGCACCAAGCCATGTCCCTGCAGCACCGTTCGATTCGCTTGAAATCATTCTTACTGAAAAATTATCCGATCCATTGGTCGCCGAACCTTCCCAGGTGGAAGCAAACGGATATTCGTCACACTGTTTGCCGGTCCGATCCTCATCTCCGAATTCCCTGTCACAAGTCCTTCTTGTCTTGTTCCTATTGCGATTATATCCATCCTGATGACGTTTCGTATACATCCGTGTCAGTGTGCTGTCTCCCACAGCTCCCGGTATTTTCTTTCCAACCATTTGAGGCTTCGTCTGATCTGGATGATCCATCGCAAACTTCCAATGTTGTCCAGCTTCGGCTAACATCGAAAATTCTGGCTTTGTGACCGGAACATTGAAGATTGGTGTGGCTTTACTGAATACGGCTCCTTGCCAGAAATATTGATCAGGGAAAGCAAACATATATTTTGCAGAATCGTAACGAACGGTCTGTTTAATACCATCAATGCTCTTTTTGAATTTCCTTGGCGCATGTGTAAGGGTAAGTTTTGGCCAAAATTCCATGTATCCTAACTGATCAGGGTTTGCGTCAGTTGGTGGAGGTGCTTCTGATGTGAAAATTTCTGTGCTGAAGTTTGTGTTTTTCCATTG
>DATMFE010000262.1:0-10344 GCA_035556295.1 Ureibacillus sp. | reverse complement strand
ATAGATGTAACAGAACCTTTGTTTGTTGATGTGATACGTTCTTGTAAGTTACCCATTTCTGTTGCAAGAGTTGGTTGGTAACCAACGGCAGAAGGCATACGACCTAATAACGCTGATACCTCAGAACCTGCTTGAGTGAAACGGAAGATGTTGTCGATGAATAAAAGTACGTCTTGACCTTGTTCATCACGGAAGAATTCAGCCATTGTAAGACCAGTTAAGGCAACACGCATACGTGCACCAGGTGGCTCGTTCATTTGACCGAATACCATTGAAGTTTTGCTAATAACGCCAGAGTCGCTCATTTCGTGGAATAAGTCGTTACCTTCACGAGTACGCTCACCTACACCAGCGAATACAGAGATACCACCGTGTCCTTGAGCGATGTTGTTAATTAATTCTTGAATTAATACAGTTTTACCTACGCCGGCACCACCGAATAGACCTACTTTACCACCTTTAATGTATGGTGCTAATAAGTCTACAACTTTAATACCTGTTTCAAGAATTTGAACTTCTGTTGTTAATTCTTCATATTTTGGAGCTTCGCGGTGAATTGGGTCACGGCGAGAGTCTTTTGAAACTTCTTCTCCTAAGTCGATTACTTCACCTAGTACGTTGAATACACGTCCTAAAGTTACGTCACCAACTGGTACAGAGATTGGAGCCCCTGTATCTGTAACTTCTGCTCCACGTTTTAAGCCGTCAGTAGATGACATGGCAATTGTGCGGACAGAGTCGTCACCTAAATGAATTGCAACTTCTAGAGTTAGAAAATCAGCTTCTTCATTTGGACGTTCAATCTTAACTGTTAGAGCGTTATAGATCGCTGGTAATTGACCGTTGCTGAATTTAACGTCAACAACTGGACCCATTACTTGGCTAACGTGTCCTATGTTCATTTCTGTGTACCCTCCTATCGAGTTTGGTATGTAGCAAGAATTGCTTGATAAAGTAAATACTTTAAAGAATTCTTGCATTCACCATATACGATCATTGAGAAGCGCAAGCCTATTCTAAGGCTGCAGCTCCACCAACGATTTCTGTAATTTCTTGTGTAATTGCCGCTTGACGTGCACGGTTATAAACAAGATCTAATGTTCTAATTAATTCGCTTGCGTTGTCTGTTGCAGCTTTCATCGCTGTCATACGAGCAGCATGTTCACTGGCTTTACCATCTAAGATTGCACCAAAGACTAAGCTTTCTGCATATTGAGGTAACAATACTTCTAAAATTGCATCCGCATTTGGATCGAATTCATAAGAAGCTGATAAACCTTCAGAAGCTGGTGCTAAATCAGTAATTGGTAATACCTTTTTCTCAGTAACTTCTTGTGAAATAACACTGATATAGTGGTTATAGTACATATAAAGTTCATCATATGTACCGTCAGCGAACATACCAACAGCTTTACGAGCGATTGCTTTAACGTCTGAGAATGATGGTTGGTCTGGTAATCCGATTACGCTATCAATGACATTGTAGCCTCGTTTAACGAAATAATCTCTACCTACACGACCCATCGCCAAAATAACATATTCGTCTTTTGACTTATGACGTTCATTTAACGTATTTACTAAACCACGAATAATACTAGAGTTATATGCACCAGCAAGACCACGGTCAGAAGTAATAATGATATAGCCAGTTTTCTTTACAGGGCGAGAAGTTAACATTGGGTGTGATGCATCAGTTGTACCTGAAGCAATTGCTGCCACAACATCTTGAACTTTCTCCATGTAAGGAACATAACTTTTAGCATTTTGCTCTGCACGTGCTTTCTTAGATGCCGAAACCATTTGCATGGCTTTTGTCATTGCTTTCGTTTTCTTCGTAGAGTTGATACGAGTTTTGATCTCACGTAAGTTTGCCACCGGTATTTCACCACCTTTTCATTTTTAATCACATTCGACTAATCACTTATTCTGATTTTGCAAAAGTCTTTTTGAATTCGTTAAGAGCAGCTGCCATTTCTGCATCAGATGGAAGTTCTTTTGTCATACGGATATGATCTAAAACGTTTGTGTGGTTTACTTCTAACCAGCTGTATAATTCAGCTTCAAAACGAGTAATATCTTGTACTGGGATATCATCTAAGAATCCTTTTGTTAATGCATAAAGAATAGTTACTTGTTTTTCAACTTTAATTGGTTTGTTTAAGTCTTGTTTTAGAACTTCAACAGTACGTTTACCACGTTCAAGTTTTGCAAGAGTTGCTTTATCTAAATCTGAACCAAATTGAGCGAATGCTTCAAGCTCACGGTAAGCAGCTAAGTCAAGACGAAGTGTACCAGCAACTTTTTTCATCGCTTTAATTTGCGCAGATCCACCTACACGAGATACTGATAAACCAGCGTTAATCGCTGGACGTACACCTGAGTGGAATAAGTCAGATTGTAAGAAAATTTGTCCATCAGTGATTGAGATTACGTTTGTTGGGATGTATGCAGAGATATCCCCAGCTTGTGTCTCAACGAATGGAAGAGCTGTAATAGACCCATTTTTGTATGTTTCATTTAATTTCGCAGCACGTTCTAATAGACGGCTGTGTAAGTAGAATACGTCACCTGGGTAAGCTTCACGACCTGGAGGACGACGTAATAATAATGAAAGTTCACGGTAAGCTGCAGCTTGTTTAGATAAATCATCATATACGATTAATACGTGTTTACCTTGTAACATGAACTCTTCAGCCATAGATACACCAGCGTAAGGAGCTAGGTATAATAATGGAGCTGGTTGAGATGCAGATGCAGTTACAACAATTGAGTAATCTAAAGCACCGTGTTTACGTAATGTTTCAACTACTCCACGAACTGTAGATTCTTTTTGACCAATTGCAACATAGATACAAATCATATCTTGGTCAGCTTGGTTAAGGATAGTGTCGATTGCGATAGAAGTTTTACCAACTTGACGGTCACCGATGATTAACTCACGTTGACCACGACCGATTGGAACTAATGCGTCAATCGCTTTAATACCTGTTTGTAATGGTTCATGTACTGATTTACGAGCCATTACACCGAAAGCTGGGCTTTCGATTGGACGAGTTTTTGTAGTGTTGATTGGGCCTTGGCCATCCACTGGTAGACCAAGTGGGTTTACAACACGACCAATTAGTTCTTCACCAACTGGTACTTCCATGATACGACCTGTACGACGAACTTCATCGCCTTCTTTGATGCCAAGGTAGTTACCTAGAATGATGATACCAACGTTACCTTCTTCTAAGTTTTGAGCCATACCCATAACACCGTTAGAGAACTCAAGTAGCTCTCCAGCCATGACGTTGTCGAGGCCATGAGCACGAGCGATACCGTCACCGACAGTGATAACTGTACCAACTTCGCTTACTTCTAATTCAGATTGGTAATTTTCAATCTGCTTTTTTATCAGCACGCTGATTTCTTCAGCTTTGATGCCCATGAATGTCACCTCTCACATTTCTTTTTAATTAACCAACTAACGTACGTTTTAGACCCGCAAGCTTACTAGCTACTGTGTTGTCAAAAATGTAGTTACCGATTTGAACTCGAACCCCACCTAAAATCGATGGATCGATTTCATTTACAATGTTTAGTTTTTCTTTACCAACACGTTTGGCAAATGCAGATGAGATTTCGTTTAACTCTGCATCATTTAATGCACGTGTTGAGAAAACTTTCGCTTCAGCATATCCTTGAGATGCTGCTGCTAATTCAGTAAACTCTTCAGCTAAATTTGCAATTTCATTTACACGTTTCTTCTCAATAAGAAGTTCGATTGTATTCACTACAAATTTGTTCGCTTTAGAGAAAATTTCAGATACGATTTGTTTTTTACGCTCAATTGAAAACTTCGGATTAGAAAGTAAATCAATTAATTCTGGATTATTCTTGATTACTTTTACTAATTCTTGAAGATCAGCACTAACCTCAGTTAGAGCCTTATTTTCTTGAGCTAATTGAAACAATGCTTCTGCGTAACGATTAGCTACTAGAGATCTACTCATTTCGCTTCGCCCGCCTTCGCAATCGTTTCTTTAATCAGTGCACTATTGTCTTCTTCAGAAATTTCTTTACCAAGAACTTTAGATGCAGCAAGAACTGATAGTGAAACGACCTCTTCACGTACAGCAAGAATTGCTTTTTCTTTCTCAGTTTCGATTTCACGAACTGCAGAATCTTTTAAGCGGTTTGCTTCCGCACGAGCTGCAGAAATAATTTCTTCACGTTGTACATCGCCTTGTTTTTTCGCACTCTCAATAATTGATTGAGCTTCAGTGCGAGCTTCTTTTAGTAATGCTTTTTGTTCTTCTAACGTTTTTGCTGCTTCTTTACGAGCAGTTTCAGCTGCATCAATTTCACTTGCAACTAATTCTTCACGTTGTTTCATGATGCCCATTAAAGGACCCCAAGCGAATTTTTTAAGAAGGAACATTAGAACTAAGAAAATTATAAGTGTAGCTAATACGTCTCCACCGTTAAAAAGCGAATGACTTTCAGCAGCATTTAGAACAAAGTTATCTAAACCTAAACCCACGATTGTTTCACTCCCTTCAAGAGCTTGAATTCACTTTTGCGTCGGGACAGGCTGCTAAAGAATTTGAGGGTTTTCTCATCATCTTGTAGCCTGAGCAAAACGACGCTAATTCTATTTAAAAAAATCTTTAATTTCAATTTCATAAAACATAATAGACACATTTGGTCCATTCTCAATAAAAGGAATGGCGAAGTTTCTTAATGGAATTATCTTCGCCATCCTTATATGACAGTTTTAACCATTATTGGTTCATTACGATGAATGCTACTACTACTGCGATGATCGGTAATGCTTCTACTAACGCAACCCCGATGAACATTGTAGTTTGAAGTGTACCACGAGCTTCTGGTTGACGAGCGATACCTTCTACTGTACGAGATACGATTAAACCGTTACCAATACCTGCACCTAGTGCTGCTAAACCGATTGCGATTGCCGCTGCTAATAAACCTACTGAACCTACCATTGATTAAAATCCTCCTTGGAATTGTTTGTTTTTTTTGTTTTAAAGCAAATTAATGATATACACTAAAAGCTTTTATAATTAATGGTCTACATTTACTTTGTGAGCAAGATAAACCATCGTTAACATTGTAAAGATGAACGCTTGGATAAATCCGATAAAGATTGAGAATCCTTGCCATGCCATCATTGGGATAATTGCACCTATGAAACCTACAACACCTGATCCTGCTAAACCAGCAAGTAAACCAAGTAAGATTTCACCAGCATAAATGTTACCGTAAAGACGAAGACCTAATGTTAAAGTGTTCGCGAATTCTTCAATAATTTTAAGTGGTAACAAGAATGACATCGGTTGAACGAATGTTTTTAAATAATGACCAGTTCCTCGCATGCGAATACCATAATATGTCGCAAGTACTGTAACCATTGACGCTAATGTCATTGTAACAACTGGGTCGGCAGTTGGTGATTTCCACCATAGTTCACCGTTAATTGTAATACCTGAGAATGGTAATCCTAAAAGGTTTGCAACTGCGATAAACATGATTAGCGTAATACCTAAAATATGAAAGCGACCACCTGTTTTCCAATCCATGTTACTATTGATAATTCCTTTAACGAAGTCCATGATCCATTCGAAAAAGTTTTGCATACCTGTTGGTTTCAACTTTAAATTTCGAGTGGCAACAACTGCGATAATAAAAACAATAGCAGCTGTAATTAATAACATAAGTACTGTAGATAGATTGAATGTTAAAAATCCACCAATTGTAATCGTTGGAGCTTCATGATTCATTACTGCATTTCACCTCACTTTCCATTGCACTACTTATTTTTTACCAAATATACGATAGCTCCTACTACAAGGAATACGTATGGAAGCATTAGCCCTATTACTGTGCTAATTAAATGAAAATATTGTGGCAACGTAATCGCGATAGCTACTGCTGCAACACCCGATCCAAAGCGTAAAGCCATTCCATTTGAGGTAGTGCTTTTTCCTTCGCTCATGTTCCGATCAAACTTGTCCATCCGTCGAACTAATATCCAAAAGTTATATGTACCAAAGAATGCACCGATACCTATTCCTAGGAAAATTGTTCCGTAAGGTGTAAATCCCCAACCTAATGCACAAAGAGCGAGCAAAAAAAATAACGCTTTCTTCTGCATAGCGAAAATGTGATGCAAATCTAGCATTGCTATATCTCCTGAATAATTTTTCGAGTAAACATGTAATCGGTTATCACTCAAGTGACATCAAGTGAACGTTTACATAGGATTAAATAGTGTACAGAATAACTTATTATGGTATCGAATAATCTCGAACCAACAAAAATCCTGGATTTTGTTAAATCCCTGTAACAATACAAATAGCAATTAAACGCTTGATGACGTTGCAAATTGACATTAAATGGTTTTAACTGCCAATCTAGTAGAAACTTGATATAACAAGTGTTCCAAGGCCATTTTACCTTGTGAAACCCTTATCACACTTACCCTTTGTAAGCATACAATAGCGAAAAAATGATGTCAATTGGTTAAGGTGAAAAACTTCACAACTTCGAAAAGATTGTCAAATTGTTGACAAATTTATGACTAGATATTGACTAAAGTAATATTATTGGTATGGCATTTTTTGTCGATTTGATTCGTGTTGATTAGAATTATTTACTATTACTTAGGAAATTAATCAATGCTTCTACAATTCTTTGTGATGCAAAGCCATCTCCATAAGGGTTTGAGGCTTGAGCCATCTTGCCGTACTCATTAGGATCTTCCAGTAAAACTTTAGCCATTGAATAGATCGTTTCTTCATCCGTACCAGCAAGTTTTAATGTTCCTGCTTTAATGCCTTCTGGTCGTTCAGTTGTATCACGTAGTACAAGTACTGGTTTACCTAATGAAGGCGCCTCTTCTTGCACCCCACCTGAATCCGTTAAAATTAAATATGATCTTGCTGCAAAGTTATGGAAGTCCAATACTTCAAGTGGTTCAATTAAATGAATGCGAGGGTCATTTCCCAACACTTCATCTGCCACTTCACGAACTGCAGGATTTAAGTGAACTGGATAAACAACTTGCACATCTTCATGTTCAGAAAGTAAGCGCTTGATAGCACGGAACATATTGCGCATTGGTTCACCAAGGTTTTCCCTACGATGGGCTGTAAGTAAGATCATACGGTCATCACCGATTCGTTCTAAAACAGGGTGACTGTATTCTACACGAACTGTTGTTTTTAATGCATCAATAGCCGTATTTCCTGTTACAAATATCGAATCAGGGTTTTTATTTTCCTTTAAGAGGTTTTCCTTTGACTGTTCTGTTGGAGCAAAATGAAGATCTGCAAGAACACCAGTTAATTGACGATTCATTTCTTCAGGGTATGGAGAATATTTATTGCCCGTTCTTAAGCCCGCTTCTACATGTCCAATGGCAATTTGGTTATATAGAGCAGCCAAACTTCCCACGAAAGTTGTAGATGTGTCACCATGTACAAGTACAATATCAGGCTTCGCTTCTTTCATCACTTCATCAAGACCGCGTAATGCATTCGTTGTTACATCAATTAGCGTTTGTCGATCTTTCATGATATTTAAATCATAATCTGGGGTGATTTCAAATGTTTCTAACACTTGGTCTAGCATTTGACGATGCTGCGCTGTAACAGCAACAATCGATTCAATAGTATCCGTGTGCTTTTGTAGTTCTAGTACAAGGGGAGCCATCTTGATAGCTTCAGGTCTTGTACCGAAAATGGTCATAACTTTCCACTTATTACTCATTGAGTTTTGCACCACCTTTTAATTTTCAAAGAGAAGCGTCCTTTTATTTAGGAAAGGACGCATTTTGTTCTATTTTTTCTGACTACCCTTTCAAAAATGGACACTTGTCCAATTGTTGATTTGAGTTATCCCGGTAAGACCTAGTATTACGTGATTATTATTTTGTACCAAATAATCGATCGCCTGCGTCACCTAATCCAGGAATAATATAGCCATGGTCATTTAATTTTTCATCTAGTGCAGCGATATAAATATCAACATCAGGATGTGCTTCTTGAATTACTTCTACGCCTTCTGGAGCAGCGATTAAGCACATAAACTTAATATTTCTTGCACCGCGTTTTTTAAGTGCATTAATTGCTTCTACAGCAGATCCCCCTGTTGCTAACATTGGGTCTACAAGGATAAATTCACGTTCTTCAACATCAGTAGGAAGTTTTACGTAGTATTCTACTGGCTTTAATGTTTCTGGGTCACGGTATAAGCCAATGTGTCCAACTTTCGCAGCAGGAATTAGTTTAAGAACTCCTTCTACCATTCCAAGTCCTGCTCTTAAAATAGGAACAATTGCTAGTTTTTTCCCTGCAATCACTTTTGTTTTGGCAGTTTGAATTGGCGTCTCTATTTCAATTTCTTCTAGCGGCATATCACGTGTGATTTCGAATGCCATTAGAGTACCAACTTCATCAACTAATTCTCTAAATTCTTTTGTTCCAGTATTTTTATCGCGAATATACGTTAACTTATGCTGGATTAATGGATGATCAAATACATATACTTTGCCCATGTTGGGATCTCTCCTATCTGTTGTTAATCTAACTAAGTATAACAAAAATGTATTGAACGCTAAAGTACAGATTCCAACACAATTATTACAACTAATGTACGATTAACACTTATTTTTTTCATTTAGGAAGGAAAATAAAAAAAGTGTGACAAAATCTAATATGCCACACCTTCTTATATTCATTCTAATTGTTCGTTGAATTCCTCGATTGGCAAAGGCTTGCTGAACAAATAGCCTTGACCAGTATTACATCCGAGTTCTTCTAACATTCGAGCCTGTTCATCTGTTTCGACACCTTCAGCAACTGTATCAATATTTAAAGCATGAGCAATTTGCAGTATTGCTTTAACAATTGCGTATGTACCAGAATCTTGAAGTTTCATGGTGAAATTCCGATCAATCTTTAATTCGGAAATAGGGAGTTCTTGCAAGTAATTTAAGGATGAATATCCCATACCAAAATCATCTACGCTCGTACTAAACCCTTTAGCATTTAATTCATCGATAATTTGTCTTGCTTTTGCCAAATCAACAAGACTCATATTTTCAGTTATTTCTATTATTATATTAGTTGGATCAGCATTATATTTTTTTACTAGCTCTACTAACTGCTCAACAAATTTAGGATGATAGAAATGTTCTGGAGATATATTAACAGCAACGGGTACAACCTTTTTGTTTTCTATCGTCCGTTTTTGGAACCATTGTAAAACCTGTTCGATCACTTGTAAGTCAATTTCTCGTACTAGACCAGTTTTTTCAGCAACAACCATAAAGTCTTGTGGTGAAATAAAACCAAGAGTCGAAGAATTCCATCTTGCTAAAGCTTCCATACTTGTTATCATTCTATTTTTCAAATTAATTTTAGGCTGAAAATAGACTTGAATTTCTTTCAATTTCACCGCTTCTGTTAAATGACTTCCAATTAACAGATTCTGTTTTAAGTCTTGATCCATTTTATTTTTATATTGCACAATTACGTTTCCTGCTTTGCTACTCGCTTCACGAAAGGCATTTTCTGCAAAACGTATGGAATCATTAAATGAAACTTTTTCGTTAAATGGGGCAATTCCATTTTTTAATGTCACGTACACAGGATTATTATTAATAATAAATGGTGTCTCTACTAGTATTTCTAAAATCGCTTCAAAATCCGGGATTTTTTCACCAATTATATAATTTGTAAAAACAATAATTTTCGAGCTAGAAAAACGCCCTATGAAATCTACTTCTTTTCTTCTCATCATAAGCATTCTTTTACAAATTTGTTTGAGTAATTCATCACCAGCGTCTCGACCATAAAGTTCTACAATTTCAGAAAACTCAGTTGGTTCAATAATATGTATATACCCAAATATTTGACGATCTTGGTAATCTCTTAATGTCTCAGTAAATCCTAAGCGATTAGGAATCCCAATTTGCACATCATTATAGGCTAAATAAGAAATCTCCCTTAGTTTCTGTTCATAAATGTAAGCCAGAGATATTAAATCATTTATTTTATGTAAAAATTCCTCGTAAAACTCTTTCCCTTGCGAAATAACACCATCGAAGTACATCATTATGACACCAATTCGAACGTTTGCATGGTTTTTTATTGGAATGATTAAGCATTTTGACAAATCTCTATCCTGAACCATTTTTCTCAGGGATGCGTGTATTTTAATATTATGTGAATTTTCAATCACATATGGTTCTACTAATCCCATAAGTTGTTGATAATAACTCACTTCGGATTTTCTTTCAATTAATATCGGCTGGTCAATTTCAAAATTATGAGA
>DATMFE010000261.1:0-33275 GCA_035556295.1 Ureibacillus sp. | reverse complement strand
GTTTGCTCACGTGCAGGTCCAACTGAGAATGTCATTAGTTTAATACCTGTAAGTTCGACAACGCGTTCTACATATTTACGAGCGTTTTCTGGAAGTTCATCTAGCGTGCGAACGTTCGTAATGTCTTCTGACCAACCAGGTAGTTCTTCATAAACTGGTTTACATCCTTCAAGGACATGTAAGCTAGCTGGATATTCCGTAATAATTTCACCGTTATATTCATAAGCCGTACAAATTTTTACTGTTTCTAAACCTGATAATACGTCGATAGAATTTAATGCTAGATCTGTAATACCGCTTACGCGACGAGAATGACGAACTACAACAGAATCAAACCATCCTACACGTCGAGGACGTCCTGTTGTCGTACCGTATTCACGACCCACTTCACGAATATGGTGACCTACTTCGTCAAATAATTCAGTCGGGAATGGGCCATCGCCAACACGAGAAGTATATGCTTTACATACACCAACAACTTGCGATACATGAGAAGGTCCAATACCAGTACCTGTTGTTACACCACCTGCAACAGGGTTTGAAGAGGTAACAAAAGGATATGTTCCATGGTCAACATCCAACATAACTCCTTGTGCGCCTTCAAATAACACACGTCCGCCTTCATCAAGTACATCATTTAAAACTTTAGAAGTATCTGTAACGTATTTCGCAATTTCTTGACCAAATCCATAATATTCTTCAAAAATGTCTTCGAATTTTAATCCTTCTACTTCATAAAATTTTTCAAATAGACGATTTTTCTTTTCTAAATTTTCACGAAGCTTTTCTTCAAATATTTCACGATCTAATAAGTCTGCAATACGTATACCCATACGTGCGATTTTATCTTGGTAACATGGGCCAATTCCCTTTGCTGTTGTTCCTATTTTCTTATCGCCACGAGATGCTTCATCGACCTTATCTTGATAAATATGATATGGAAGGATTACTTGAGCGCGGTTAGAAATTCGTAAATTTGATGTATCAATTCCACGTTCTTGTAAACCTTTTAGTTCTGTTACAAGTGATTTTGGATTGATTACCATTCCATTACCCATTACAGAAGTTTTTTCTTTATAAAAGATACCTGAAGGAATTAAATGTAGCTTATAAGTTTCATCCGCAATTTTGATAGTATGTCCCGCATTATCTCCACCAGAATAACGTGCAATTACATCTGCTTTTTTAGAAAGAAAATCAGTAATCTTTCCTTTTCCTTCGTCTCCCCACTGTGTTCCAACAACTACTACTGATGTCATAATGAGCACCTCCGTAAGACACAAAATGCGTCCCTTTATACAATATAACGAGCAAAAAAATGAGCTTTGCTCGCATTATTAGTTTTATGTTTTATTCGTTTTATCAAACAGAATTATTGTAACAATGATTGATAGTGGAGTCAATGAAGAATACAAAAAAACACGAACATATTAATATAGTAGATTAAAAATGTTCGTGTTCTATTAATAATAGGTGATTTATTCTTGTGGTTGAAGTTGTGGATGTTGCGACCAATCAATATTAATGAATTTATTAAACTCTTTTTTAAATGCTAGGGTAACCGTACCTGTTGGACCGTTACGTTGCTTAGCGATAATAATTTCAATCATATTTTTGTTTTCTGATTCTTTATCATAGTAATCATCACGATATAAGAAAGCAACAATATCTGCATCTTGCTCGATACTTCCCGATTCACGGATATCACTCATCATTGGCCGTTTATCTTGTCTTTGTTCAACACCACGAGATAATTGGGATAATGCGATAACTGGCACTTTTAATTCACGGGCTAATGCTTTTAAAGATCGTGAAATTTCGGATACCTCTTGTTGGCGATTTTCTCCTGGCTTTCCACTTCCTTGGATTAATTGTAGGTAATCAATTAATATCATCCCAAGACCATGTTCCTGTGCCAGACGTCGACATTTAGCTCGTAATTCACTAACACGTACCCCAGGCGTATCATCGATAAAAATCCCCGAATTCGATAAGCTACCCATTGCCATCGTTAATTTACCCCAGTCTTCTGTACTCAAAGCACCAGTACGTAAAGCTTGCGCATCAATATTCCCTTCCGCGCAAAGCAAACGCATAACTAATTGTTCGGCGCCCATTTCGAGTGAGAAGATTGCTACATTTTCACCAGCTCTGATGGCAACATTTTGTGCAATGTTTAGGGCAAATGCCGTTTTCCCTACAGAAGGTCGTGCAGCTACAATGATTAAATCGTTACGTTGAAATCCTGCAGTCATTCGATCTAAATCTTTAAATCCTGTAGGAATTCCTGTAACATCACCTTTTCTATTTTGAAGCTGTTCGATATTATCATACGTATTAACAAGTACGTCTTTAATATGTTTGAAGTCCCCTGCATTTTTGCGGTTGGACACTTCCATTACTTTCTTTTCAGCTTCAGAAAGTAATGCCTCTACTTCGTCTTCTCTTGTATAACCATCTTCTAAGATTCCCGTTGCAACACGAATCAAACGTCTTAAGATGGATTTTTCTTCTACAATTTTGGCATAATGCCCTACGTTTGCAGCAGTCGGTACAGCATTAGCTAATTCCGTTAGATAGGAAAGTCCCCCAACATCTTCAAGCTCTTTTTTACTAGATAATTCTTCTGTTACCGTAACTAAATCAATAGGTTTTCCGTGATCACTTAAGTACAGCATCGTTTGGAAAATCTTTTGATGACTAATTCGGTAAAAGTCCTCTGCAATTAATATTTCAGAGGCGGTAATTAAAGCCGTTTGATCTAAAAAAATGGCACCTATAACAGATTGCTCTGCCTCGTGATTATGGGGTGGAACGCGGTCCATAAGGAATTCGCTCATACCATTCTCTCCCTACGCTTCTTCTGTTACATGTACTTTTAAAGTTGCCTTTACGTCATGGTGTAATTTAACTGGAATATTAGTAAACCCTAAAGAACGAATTCCTTCGCTCTCCATTTTACGTTTATCAATTTTAATTCCGTGGGATTTTTGAAGTGCTTCTGCAACTTGTTTAGTTGAGACTGATCCAAATAATCGACCACCTTCACCAGACTTAGCTTTAATTTCCACTGTAAGTTGTTCTAGTTGTTCTTTTAATTCTTTTGCTGCTTGTAATTCTGCTGCTGCATGTTTTTCCTCTAATTTCTTTTGTCCATCTAATTGACTAAGTGCTTGTTTAGATGCTTCTACTGCATAGCCATTTTTAATTAGGAAGTTATGTGCATATCCGTCTGCAACATTTTTTACTTCCCCTTTTTTCCCTTTACCTTTAACATCCTTTAAAAATACTACTTTCATTCTTCATTACTCCCTTCATATATCTCAATAATGGCCTTTTTCAATAATTGCTGTGCTTCAGAAATCGTTTCTAATTCCACTTGGCAAGCTGCATTTGTTAAATGGCCGCCTCCACCAAGTTTTTCCATAATAAGTTGAACATTGACTTCACCTAAAGATCGAGCACTAATTCCTATTAAACCATCTGGGCGGTGTGCAATAACAAATGATGCCGATACATCTTTCATAGCAAGTAAAGTATCTGCTGTTTGTGCAATAAGTACCGTATCATACAGACGATTTTCTTCTCCATGAGCAATTGCCATTCCTGGATAAATAAATTCAACCGTTTGAATAATCTTAGAGCGCTCAATATATGCGTTTACATCCTCTTTTAACAAACGTTGAACTAGTACTGTATCAGCACCATATGTACGTAAATAGGATGCCGCCTCAAACGTTCTTGCACCTGTTCGAAGTGTGAAGCTTTTAGTATCTACGATAATTCCTGATAGTAGTGCAGTCGCTTCAAGTTTCGATATTTTATTGTTTTCTGGTTGATATTCTAACAGTTCTGTAACAAGCTCACACGTTGATGATGCATAAGGTTCCATATACACAAGGGTTGGATTTTCAATGAAATCTTCTCCTCGACGGTGATGATCAATTATTACGACCTTTTCGCATATATTAAGTAGATGGTCATCAATTACTAAACTTGGTTTATGTGTATCGACAACAACTAATAAAGACTTTTCAGTCATTTTCCCTAATGCTTCTTCAGGTGTAATAAATTTCGAATAGATGTCTGGGCTTTTTTCTATTTCGTTTAACAAACGGCTTACACTTCCGTTTAACTCATTGAAATTAACGATAATATAGCCATTCATATTATTTTTCTCTACCATTTTACGAACACCCATACTAGCACCGATGGAGTCCATATCTGGGTTTTTATGACCCATAATAAACACTTGGTCACTCTCATGAATTAAATCTTGTAACGCATGAGAGATTACACGAGCTCTTACTCGAGTTCTCTTTTCTACCGGGTTTGTTTTACCACCATAGAATCTTAACTTCCCATCAGGTTGTTTAATGGCAATTTGGTCCCCACCACGACCTAAAACAAGATCTAAACTTGATTGAGCTAGTTCTCCAAGCTTAATAAGTGATGATGAACCTGCACCAACACCGATACTTAATGTTAGGGAGAGATTCTTTTGGGATGTTTTTTCACGAATATCATCTAAAATGGCAAATTTCCCTTTTTCAATTTCACTAAGAATGGATTCATTTAAAATAGCTAAAAAACGATCGGATGAAATTCTTCGAGCATAGATACCAAATTTAGCTGCCCATTCATTAATGATAGAAGTGACTAACGTATTCGTTAAACTTCTTGTTTGATCGTCCATGCCTTGAGTAATCTCATCATAATTGTCTATAAACAAAATAGCGATTACTGTTCGGTCAGCATAATATTTTGTCTCGATTTTTAATTGTTCTGTCACATCAAAGAAGTATAAAAGTCTTTCTGTTTGCTTATAAATGACTTGATATTTCTGTTCACCTATAGAGACGATAAATTCATGTTTATCATCAGATTTTGTTAGTTGCCGTAAATCATCTGACAGAGCGAATATTTCTTCCCCTAAAAGACTATCCACATTGAGAATATTAAGCATAAAAGGGTTTGCCCATTCAATGATATATTTATCATTGATTAGCAATATCCCTATCGGCATTTCTAATAAAGCTTCTTCCCCTACCTTTTTTAAACGGTACGATAGGGATTCAATATATTTTTCAGTGTTAACGTAAGATGTATTTTCAACTTTCCATGCATAGATTAGACTTGCAATCAGAACTATCCCAACGATTAATCCAATCAAAAAATTCCAATTAAATAAAAGAACTACAGCTACTAGTCCAATAATCGATATATACAGAAGGGGATGTCGTATTGGTCTTTTCCTATAAGTGTCCATGAGATCAGCTCCTTACTTCTGAACCTTATCTTTCACTAGTGAGCGAATATCAAACCCTAAGTCAACAATACCAATTAAGATAATAAAGGAATATAGTGGAATTGCTAATAATATGACAAGTACTTTCACAAAATTTGTCACCTTAATCTTCTTATCTAAGAAATATAGGATGAAAGATAAACCTTGAATCGTTAATAGCACCCATAAAATCATGGAAAAGTTTAAACAAATAACATAAATTGTGGAGCCAACTTCAGGTTTAACAAACAAATTAATAAATAATACAATTAAGTAATACCACAAAATAGAACGCGGTAGTTTTAAGTCTTTCAACTTTGTGAACTTTGGTACTGTAACTCCTAAACGTCTTAATACTGGGAAATTAATCACGATAATAATAAGCGCCATTGCGAATGCAGCAATTGTAACGGCAGCTGGAATGGTAATTTCCAAAGTAACAAATAGTAATTCTAAATTCTCTTGGGTTATTGGAGATTGTCCAGTAATGTTTTGTGTAAGTTGAATGGATTGTTCATAACTTGTACGCATCATTTGCATAGATTCTTTTATGAAGTCCATCTCAAATAATTTCAGAGAAATAATGTAATCAACAGCAAATGTAATTAATACAGTAAGTCCTGTAGTCATTAAGATAAATAATTTACTTTTTTTGAGTCGTAACGTAATCCCCATTACAACGCCAATTGTTGCAAAGATAAATGAAAATGGTAATATCAATAAACCACCAATAAAGAACGTTAGGACGCATGCAAGTATGGCAACAAGGATCGATTGGTTCCTGTCATAATTTGCGCTATACCAAGCAAGTGGTAGTGGTGCAAATAGAGTTGCAACAATGCTCACTAGTGGTACATATAAAGAAATTGCAATTAATACAACAAATATTGCAATCATCATCGCACCTTGGGCAAGTCCCTTTGTTTGATAATTCGGCATTGAAAACCTTCCTTTTAGTTAGTTCGAATATGTACTCATTAGTATATTGTATCACTTTTTCTACTGTTGGACAAAAATGCAACAAGTTAATATACATCAAATGGATCATAGGGTAGTTATCTAAATAATATATCCAATGGGGATGTTAATACGTTTTATTCTATTTTTACTGAAGCTGTTTGTGTCTATAACCTTAGGAAGAAATTAGCTCGGCAAATGCCTACCATCTTGCGCTATACTCTTCATTCCATTACTTATTGCTCAAATATAAAAAAGCACAACATAGGTATTAACCTTGTTGTGCTTATCTATTAAATCTTATTTATCTTCAGCTACGAATGGAAGAAGTGCCATAATACGAGCACGTTTAATAGCTGTAGTTAATTTACGTTGGTATTTTGCACTTGTACCAGTTACTCGACGAGGAAGAATTTTTCCACGTTCAGAGATGAACTTTTTAAGTAAATCAACATCTTTATAATCGATTGTAGTAATGTTGTTTGAAGTGAAGTAACAAACTTTACGGCGTTTGCGGCCTCCGCGACGTTGTGCCATTTACTTTCTCCTCCTTTATAGTTTTTATTAGCGTATTTCGTCCACGCTAATTAGAATGGTAAGTCATCTTCAGAGACTTCGATTGGTCCTTTGCTAGAAGCAAATGGATCCTCATCCATACGTGTATAATTTTGCTGATTTTGAGGTGGTTGATAGGAAGCAAACGGATCCTGTTGTGGTTGCTGACCACCATATTGTGGTTGGCTTGTACCATAAGCAGGTTGATTGCCATATGATGACTGAGATCCATATTGTTGACCTGCAGCAGCACCTCCACTACGTGGTTCTAAGAACTGTACTGAATCTGCAACTACATCTGTTGTATAGACGCGTTTTCCGTCTTGGCCTTCAAAGCTTCCTGTCTGGATACGACCTTCAACTCCAATCAAACTTCCTTTTCTCATAAAGTTTGCTAAGTTTTCAGCCTGTTTTCTCCAAGCGATGCAGCCAATGAAATCCGCTTCACGTTCACCTGATTGGCCCGAAAACGTTCGATTTACAGCAACTGTAAAACGAGTCATCGGTACGCCACTTGGTGTATAGCGTAGTTCAGGATCTTTCGTTAGTCTTCCAACTAATACGACACGGTTAATCATCTTATACAACCTCCTTTTTCAGCGTTTTGTTTATTTTTAAATTAATTAAGCTTCTAAACGAACTGCGATGTGACGAATAACGTCTTCGCTAATGTTAGCTATACGAGTATACTCATCGATTGCTTCAGAACCAGCGTTTACTTTCACGATTTGGTAGTAACCTTCGCGTAAGTCGTTGATTTCGTAAGCTAAGCGGCGTTTACCCCACTCTTTTGCTTCGATGATTTCCGCACCATTTGAAGTTAATGCGTCAGTTAAGCGATCTACAACCGCTTTTTTAGCTTCGTCTTCAATGTTTGGGCGAATGATGTACATTAATTCATACTTTCTCATCTTTAATTTGCACCTCCTTATGGACTTTGGCTCACCAGATTAGGGAGCAAGGAGTGAATAATCTTATTACTCACATCTAAGAATTGTATCATAGAACAAAGTGTCTTGCAATAAAGAATATCTAAACCAATTTATAAATCAATTCAGTTATAATAAAAAAGAAAAGGAAGTGAAATTTTTGGAAGAACTATCAAAACCTCAAATTATAGAATTGGATATGAGAAGAATGGCTAAAGCAAATCTTTGGGCAACTCTATTACTAACGATCCTATTTATTATCCTTAATAGTATAATTCACCAAAGATTTTCACTATCAATTACTTTTTGGTCGTTTCTATTATTTTGTGTTGGGTATGTAGTTTTAATTATTTTACATGAACTTTTTCATTTAATAGGATTTGTTTTATTTGGAAGAGTAAAAATAAAGGAACTTGATTATGGGGTAAACCTCAAACTCGGCGTCGCCTATGCAACTACGACAAAACCATTGAAAAATAGTGTTATGAGAATAGCCTTAATGCTTCCATTTTGGACAACTGGTGTTTTACCATCCATCATCGGTTTTGCACTTGATTCGTATTTAATAGTTATCCTTGGGGCATTTTTAATTGCTGGTGCAGTTGGTGACTTTTTTATGTATAAAGAATTAAAGAAGCATCCAAATGATTGTTTAATTATTGATGATCCAGAGTTACCTAAACTTTATATATACCCAGCAAAATAATTGCTACTTGCTCTATTTGTTAAGTGTAAGTAGCTTTTTTCTTTTTATACAATTTTAAAAACGGGTCTTATAATTGCAACGCAAAGTAAACAGTATCTACCATATAAAAAAACTGCTACCCATTAAGATAGCAGTTTATGTCTAGTTAATATTAAACGTTAAAACGGAATAACATAACATCTCCGTCTTGAACAATATATTCTTTACCTTCTAATCTTACTTTTCCTGCTTCTTTTGCAGCTTGCATTGAACCAGCTTCCACTAAATCATTATAAGATACTGTTTCAGCACGAATAAATCCGCGCTCAAAGTCAGTGTGAATGATTCCTGCACATTGTGGTGCTTTCATACCTTTTCGGAAAGTCCAAGCACGTACTTCTTGAACACCAGCAGTAAAGTAAGTCGCTAATCCTAATAAGTCATAAGATGCACGAATTAATTGATCTAATCCTGATTCTTTAATTCCTAGTTCTTCTAGGAACATTGTTTTTTCGTCTTGATCTAATTCAGAGATTTCTTCCTCGATTTTTGCACAGATTGTAATAACACGTGCACCCTCTGATTCTGCATATTCTTTAACTTGTTTTACATATTGATTGTTCTCTGCATCTGCTACTTCATCTTCTGATACGTTCGCCACATAAAGCATAGGTTTAATCGTTAGTAAGTGAAGACCTTTAATGACTTTTAACTCATCGTCTGATAATTCCACAGAACGAGCAGGTTTTTCATTTTCTAACGCTTCTTTTATTTTAAGTAAAATTGGTTCTTCCACTAATGCTTCTTTATCTTTTTGTTTAGCCATTTTACTAACACGTTGAATGCGTTTTTCTACTGATTCCATATCAGCTAAAATTAACTCTAAGTTAATAACCTCAATATCATCAATCGGATTAACAGATCCAGATACATGCGTAATATTTTCATCTTCAAAACAACGGACAACTTGACAAATTGCATCTACTTCTCGAATATGTGATAGGAATTTGTTTCCTAACCCTTCACCTTGAGAAGCACCTTTTACGATTCCTGCAATATCAGTAAACTCAAATGAAGTTGGTACTGTTTTCTTTGGTACTACTAATTCAGTAAGTTTATCTAAACGTTCATCGGGAACTTCTACTACCCCAACGTTTGGGTCAATTGTTGCGAATGGATAGTTTGCTGCTAGTGCACCTGCTTTTGTTATTGCGTTAAATAATGTAGATTTTCCTACGTTCGGTAGCCCTACAATTCCTGCTGTAAGTGACATTAATTGGACACGACCTTTCTAATTCCATACTGTTTTATACGTTTTTTTACCAGTGTCTATTATATTGATAAGTATTGAAAAAGTCTAATTCGTTAGAATTATGACTCCATTATTGTTCTGGATTTGTCTTTACAATAACCTTTTTCATCTTTTTTTCGAATTCTCGTCGCGGAATGAGTACACTATGACCACATCCTTCACACTTGATCCGAATATCTGCACCCATACGAATAATTTTCCATGCATTAGTGCCACAAGGATGTTGTTTTTTCATTTCTACAACATCATGTATATCAAATGATTTTGCATCCATTATGCATCCTCTCCTCCTGACTCTGAATTCCCTCTTCCTCGATCATATAGCATCATTTTAGGATATGCCATAGGAATTCCACTTTTTTCTAAAATATCCTTAACATCACGACGAATAACACGTGCAATTGCATAGTGCTGTAAAGGTTTTGTTTCAGCAACAATACGAACTGTTACTTCATTTCCTGAAAAACTTTGTACCCCTAAAAAAGACGGTGCACTTACCAATTCTTCAAATTGTTCAGGTAGTGATTGCAAATAATCTGTTACTAATTGTTCAACCTTTTCAATATCAGCTTCTATTCCTACTTGCATATCAATAATCGCCTTTGAATTATGAATTGAAAAATTAATAACATCTGTAATTTGACCATTAGGGATAATAAATTGCTCCCCAGTTGAACCTAATATTTTAGTTGTTCTGAGACCAATTTCTACAACGGTCCCTTCTGCACCACTTGATGTATTTAAACGGATAAAATCCCCAACACCAAACTGGTCTTCTAATATAATAAAAAACCCTGTAATAACATCCTTTACTAAACTTTGTGCACCGAAACCAATTGCTAAACCAGCAATTCCAGCCCCTGCTAATAACCCCATTACCTCAATTTTTAGTGCTGAGAGAATCGCAATAATTGCTGTAAAGTATACAACATAGGATAAGACACTTTGCAATAACTTCACAATTGTCTTTTGGCGACGTTCACTGTAATTGATCGGCGTTTTTACACGTAGTGAAAAGATCCTTTTAATTATTCTTTTCCCGATAAAGATTACTAAATATGAAATCAGTAAGATTGAGATAATTTTAAAGGAAGCATTTATGATAAAATCCCACAATTCTTCACTCGTTAAATAGTTCCACAATTTTTCTGTCATTCTAGCAAAAGCGCCTGGATCTGTGATGATATTTTCTTCCATTATATTTTCTTCAGCCATTTTTCTACTCCTTGTATAACTACCTATTTTTTTGAATATACTGCATAACAATAAGCTCAAGTTTGAGAATCATTTTTTCATAATTTATAAGAAAGAGAGATTATTATGCAGAATATAAACGAAACTGTTAGAACATTTGTTCATCATGAACAATCTGGTGCTGTTTGGCGTTTAAGTGACCTATTCTTAAATTATATCCCTTTTGACCATGAGCAAATCATTTTCTGTTGTATTGGTACGGACCGTTCTACTGGTGATTCACTAGGACCACTAACGGGAAGCTTTCTAAAAAGCTATCACTCTTTTCCATTTAGAGTAATCGGTACATTAGAAAATCCATTACATGCAGTAAACTTACCATCAACAGTTGAAGAGTTACAGCAGTCCAGTACTACTCCATTTGTAGTAGCTATCGATGCCTGTTTAGGATCAGAACATACGATTGGACAAATTATTGTTCATGAAGGACCTCTTTTACCTGGTAAGGCAGTAAAAAAAGAGTTACCAGCAATTGGTGATGTTTCGATTAAAGGAATCGTTAATGTTGGTGGATTTATGGAAATGCTTGTATTACAAAATACTAGACTTAAAACAACTTATTCTATGAGTGATAAAATTGCTAGAGCATTACTATTAGCTTGGCAACGTCATTTACTGAAAGGGAAACATAACGGCAATCACAATGCCCACTATGATAATCCCGGGGAGCAAATTGGCTACTCGAATTTTAGTTAAACCAGCCATATTTAAACCAATTGCCAGAATCATGATTCCACCTGTCGCAGTCATTTCTTGAATATAAAGATTTAAGGCAGCCTCTGGGATGAACTCGCTAATAATTCCTGCTAATAAGGCAATCATACCTTCATACAAAAGGATTGGAACAGCAGATAATAAAACACCAAGGCCAAGTGTTGAGGATAAAATAATTGAAATAAATCCGTCAATAATTCCCTTTGTAATCAAGACATCATGATTATTTCTCAAACCACTATCTAGCGCTCCAATAATCCCCATTGAACCAATCACAAATAAAAGTGTTGCCGTAACAAATGCATCTGAAATGCTCGTACCTGTACCTAAACTTGGTTTTCGTTTTTTAAATAAGGACTCGACCCATTTTCCTAATTTCCCTATTAAACGATCTAAATCAATCCATTCTCCTAATACCGTACCGATAACCAAACTAATGATGACAATAACAAAATTACTTGTTTCAAAACCCATTTGGATACCTAATACTGCAACTGCTAGCCCAATAATTTGGAGTACGGTATTTTTCATCTGTTCTGGTATATTTTGAAATAGCCTACCTATTATAGAACCTATTATTATTAATACAGAATTAATAATTGAGCCTAACAATATCATTAAATTAATCTCCAATTCATTAAAATCGAGCGCCAGTTAATTTGGCGCTCGATGGTTCTATCCAATCATTGTTCTTCCAATTCTAAAATTTCCAAAATCCGTTGAAAATCTTCCTCTGAGTAAAACTCAATTTCGATTTTCCCCTTATTTTTGGATTTTTTAATTTGTACATTTGTTCCAAAATATTCTCTAAGTTGAGTTTCTTTTGACTGAACAAAAATATCTTTTCTTGTATTCGAAGTTTCACGTGAAACATTTTCATTATATTCTTTAATTAGAATTTCCAATTGGCGAACATTTAGCTGCTGTTTAATGACTTTATTTGCCACTTCAGGAATTCTTCTTTTATTTTTCAATCCGAGTAATGTTCTACCATGTCCCATTGAAAGTGCACCATCATTTACCATTTGTCTTACTTCATCTGGTAATTGAAGCAGTCGTATATGATTCGTAATATGGGGGCGAGATTTTCCTAATCGTTTAGCAAGATCTTCTTGTGTAAAATTCAATTTTTCTATTAAACTTTGATAAGCTTCTGCTTCTTCAATTGGTGTTAAGTCTTCCCTTTGAAGGTTCTCTAGTATCGCAACCTCCATCATTTGTTCTTCTGTCATTTCTTTAACAATGGCAGGAACTTCTTCTAAGTTTGCAAGTTTTGCAGCTCTAAAACGTCTTTCCCCTACGACAATTTCATACTTCGAACCCTTTTTCCGAACCACAATTGGTTGGATAATTCCATGCTCACGAATAGATTGTGCCAATTCCTCTATGGCTTCATCATCAAAAATTTTACGGGGTTGATATGGATTCGCAACTAATTTTTGCACTGGGATTTTTTTAATTTCATTTTCATTGTCCATGGCTGGTAATAAAGCTTCTAATCCTTTACCTAATCCTCTAGCCATTTTTAATCACTTCCCTTGCCAACTCAAGATAAATTTCTGCTCCTCTTGATTTTGGATCATAAATGATAATTGGTTCACCATGGCTCGGTGCTTCGCTCAAACGAACATTTCTAGGAATAATTGATTTATAAACTTTATCTTGGAAGTATTTTTTTACTTCCTCAATTACTTGAATTCCTAAATTTGTACGTGCATCTAGCATTGTTAATACAACGCCATCGATATATAACTCTTGATTTAAATGTTTTTGTACAAGTCGTACAGTAGATAATAATTGACTCAATCCTTCAAGGGCATAAAATTCACATTGAACTGGGATAATAACTGCATCAGCAGCAGTTAAGGCATTGATTGTTAGTAACCCTAATGAAGGAGGGCAATCGATAATTACATAATCATATCGATCTTTTACATTTTCTAACGCATGTTTTAATCGTACTTCACGTGAAATTGTAGAAACTAGTTCAACTTCCGCACCAGCAAGTTGTATTGTTGCTGGTACTAAAGATAAATTTTCTACTTTTGTCTCTTTAATAACATTTTCAATTTCCTCATCATCAATCAACACATCATAAATACAATATTGCGTATCACCTTTATTGATTCCTACACCACTTGTTGCATTGCCTTGCGGATCGATGTCAATGAGTAAAACTTTCTTTCCTAAGTAAGCTAAACAAGCACTTAAATTTACGGATGTAGTTGTTTTCCCAACTCCACCTTTTTGATTCGTTATAGCAATAGTTCTTCCCAAGACGTTTGCACCTACTTTCACCTTTCAAATTCTATTAATAAAGTTCAAATTATTTGTCTGTCTAAATAACATAAATTTATTTGTTAGTCATACTTCTACTATTCTAACAAAAAAATAATATTTAGGTTGAAAAAACGATATAAAAAATGGTTCCTAATTTTAAAAAAGGAACCATTTGAAATATTTAATTCTTCTTCTTTGGTATTTTCACAGTAATTGTATAAAAATCATCTGTTTCTTCTTCTTCTGTTTTTACATTGATACCGCTTTTAGTTACCATCGAAAGAGATTGTCTTATTGTGTTAACAGCAATTCGAATGTCTTTACTAATTGCTTTTCTCTTTGGTCTTTCCTTTTTAACTTCTTCTTGTGGAGTTAAAAGTTGCTGAATGTAATCTTCTAGCTGACGGACATTCCAATCAAATTCTTTAATCAAATCTACTAATTTAACTTGTGTTTCTTCATCTTTAATTGAAATTAACGCTCTTGCATGTCTTTCTGAGATTTCTCTTTTCAAGATCGCTTCCTGCACAGATTGTGGAAGCTTTAATAAGCGTAATTTATTCGCAACAGTTGATTGACCTTTTCCTAGACGTTGGGCAAGTGCTTCTTGTGTTAATGAATGAAGTTCAAGTAGCTGCTGATAAGCCATTGCTTCCTCAATTGCAGTCAATTCTTCCCTCTGAAGGTTTTCTATCAATGCAATTGAAGCTGTCTCTTTATCACTTAAATTACGAACGATAGCAGGAACTTCGGTCCAATTTAGTTTTTTCATTGCTCGATAACGACGTTCGCCGGCAATGATCTCATACTTGTCATCATCAAATCGTCTTACAACTATTGGTTGAATGACACCGTGTGTATGAATTGTTCTTGCTAATTCTTCTATTTTTTCTTCATCAAAAACTGTTCGAGGTTGAAAACGATTGGGAATAATTTTATCAATTGTAATTTTAACTACTTCTTCAGTAGTTTTATTTTCTAAGACTTCCACATCACTCTTAACCTCAGATGCTAGTTTATCCCCGCCTCCGAAAAAACGTGAAAAAGGACTTTTCATCCAATGGCACCACCTTTTTGAAACTTTCTTGCTCCTATTACTTATTATCAACGAAATACAATTAAAAGTACAGTATTCTATTAACTATTAAATCTAATTCTACTAAACTGTACTAAATATAAAATATGTACAAAGATAAAAGCAAATTTATTTTAAATAAATTTTTATTAATCAATAAAGTTCCACGTGGAACATTTTATATGAAATGGAATCTTTATGTTTCACGTGAAACTTTTATAAGAAATCTTACATAACTATTATTGAATTGGTGTTTTATTTGGAACTCCAGGTTTTCTAGGATATTTTTTTGGAGTTTCTTTTATTTTATCAAAAATATAGAGTGTACGCTCACTTTCTTCTACTGGTAGATGATAGGCAAACTCTTCTTTTAAAGATGCGCCTAAAGTTGAAATTGCCTTTTTCGCATCTTTTAATTCTTCTGGTCCAGCAGCTGCTTTCAGCGCTACAAAATTACCGCCTTTTTGAACCAATGGAATACAAAGTTCTGAAAGGACTGAAAGCCGTGCTACTGCACGGGCAGTTACGACATCATACTTTTCACGATATTTTTGATTTTGGCCAAATTCCTCTGCACGAGCATGAACAAACTCAACATGATCCAAATTTAATTGTTCACTTAAGTGATTTAAGAAACTTATTCTTTTATTTAAAGAATCTACAATGGTTACATGCAAATGTGGGAAACAAATTTTAATAGGTAAACTTGGAAACCCTGCTCCCGCTCCAACATCACAAACCGTCGTTACTTTTGAAAAGTCAAAATAGAAACTAGCACTTATAGAATCGTAAAAATGTTTTAAATAAACACCCTCTAGATCCGTTATGGCAGTTAAATTCATTTTTTCATTCCATTCAACTAACAGTTCAAAGTATTTTCTAAATTGGCCAATTTGTACATCCGTTAGCTCAATGCCCTTTTCTTTCAAAGCGTCTATAAATTGTTGTTCGTTCATTATAGTCTCCTTTTACGATAAGAAATCCTAAATATAAAATAGTGAAGCGCTCGAGTTACCAATTATACTCGAACGCTCATCTGTACTATTCGTTACTTACTCGCGCAATTTTCCCTTGCTCAATATAAACAAGAAGAATCGAAATATCTGCTGGATTTACACCCGAAATACGAGATGCTTGTGCAATGGATAAAGGTCGTACTTCTTTTAGTTTTTCTCTAGCTTCTGTTGCCAAGCTTGAAATATCATCATAATCAATATTTTCTGGAATTCTTTTTTCTTCCATTTTGTGAAGTTTTTCAACTTGAGCTAACGCTTTTTGAATATAACCTTCATATTTTAATTGAATTTCAATTTGTTCTTTTACTTCGTTGCTCAATTGTATTTCTGATGGTGATAATGAAGCAACCAAATCATAGTTCATTTCTGTACGTTTTACTAAATCAGCTGCACGAATACCATCTTTTAACTCAGTTCCGCCAACAGAACGAATCACTTGTTGAGTAGTTTCATTTGGTTTAATGATCACTTCTCGAAGTCGTGCAATTTCATTTTCAATTTGTTCTTTTTTCATCAAATATTTAGTGTAACGCTCTTCAGAAATCATTCCGATTTCATAACCTAACTCTGTTAAACGTAAATCTGCATTATCATGACGTAGTAACAAGCGATATTCCGCGCGTGAAGTTAATAAACGATAAGGTTCGTTTGTTCCCTTTGTTACTAAATCGTCAATTAATACCCCTATATAACCTTCAGAACGTTTTAAGATGACTTCTTCTTTTCCTAATACATTTCGAGCAGCATTAATACCAGCCATAATCCCTTGACCAGCAGCTTCTTCGTAGCCACTTGTACCGTTAATTTGTCCGGCAGTATAAAGGTTTTTAATACGTTTTGTTTCTAATGTAGGCCATAATTGTGTTGGAATTACTGCATCATACTCAATTGCATAGCCAGCACGCATCATTTCTGCATTTTCTAAACCAGGAATTGTTCGTAGCATTTGAACTTGCACGTTTTCGGGTAAGCTTGTTGATAATCCTTGAACGTAAACTTCATCTGTTTCTCTACCCTCAGGTTCTAAGAAGATTTGGTGACGAGGTTTATCATTAAAACGTACAATTTTTGTTTCAATCGATGGGCAATAACGTGGTCCAGCTCCTGTAATTAACCCTGTAAACATCGGTGCCTTATCTAAATTGTCATTAATAATTTGATGTGTTTCTAAACTTGTATAAGTTAACCAGCATGGCAATTGATCTAATATAAATTCAGTTGTTTCAAAGCTAAACGCACGTGGTTCCTCGTCGCCAGGCTGAATTTCTGTTTTACTATAATCAATCGTTTTACTATTTACACGAGGAGGAGTACCTGTTTTGAATCGTACGATATCAAAACCTAATTCAAGTAAGTTATCAGCAAGTTTTAGTGATGGTCGCATATTATTTGGACCACTTGAATATTTCAAATCGCCAAGAATAACTTCTCCACGTAAATACGTACCAGTTGTAATAATTACTGTTTTCGCACGGTAAATGGCTCCCGTTTGTGTAATGACACCTTTTACTTCCCCATCTTCAACAATTAACTCTTCTACCATTCCTTGATAAATTGTTAAATTTTCTTCTGCTTCTAAAATGCGTTTCATTTCACGTTGGTAAAGAACTTTATCTGCTTGTGCACGTAAAGCACGAACGGCAGGACCTTTTCCTGTATTTAGCATACGCATTTGAATATGGGTTTTATCAATTACTTTCCCCATAAGTCCGCCTAATGCATCAATTTCGCGAACAACAATACCTTTAGCTGGCCCACCTACTGATGGATTACAAGGCATAAAGGCAATCATATCTAAATTAATTGTTAACATAAGTGTTTTGACACCCATTTTACTAGCCGCATATGCTGCTTCTACACCAGCATGACCAGCGCCGATTACAACACAATCAAACGTACCAGCTTCATAAGTTGTCGTTGTCATGCTTATCTTCCTCTCTATATCAATAACGTTTTAATATTAATTTTCCCTAGTTTTTTGTTTCAATCAACAGTTTTTATTTTCCTAAACAGAATTGTGAGAATAACTGATTAATCAAGCTATCCTGTACTGTATCACCAATGATTTCACCTAAGATTTCCCAAGTTCTTGTTACATCAATTTGGACAATATCTACTGGTACTCCACTTTCTGCACCTTCTATTGCATCACTGATTGTATCTAATGCTTGATGTAATAAAGAAATATGACGAGAATTTGATACATAGGTTAAGTCATCTGCCTCTATTTGTCCTTCAAAGAATAGTGCAGCAATCGCTTCTTCTAATTCGATTACTCCCTCTTCTTTTAATAACGAAGTTGTGACAACTTTTCTTCCATTAGAAAGTTGATTTACTTTTTCTAAATCTATTTGTTGTGGTAAGTCTGTTTTATTCACCACTACGATAAAATCCATATTTTCGATTGTTTCAAATAATCGCTCGTCTTCGCTTGTTAATTCTTCAGCTGCATTTAAGACAAGTAATATTAAATCCGCTTCTTTTAAAACTTGGCGTGATCTTTCTACCCCAATTCTTTCAACAATATCCTCGGTCTCACGGATCCCTGCAGTGTCAACTAGTCGCAATGGAACTCCTCTTACATTGACATACTCTTCTATAATATCACGAGTTGTTCCCGCAATATCTGTGACAATCGCTTTATTTTCATGGACCAAACTATTTAATAGTGATGATTTCCCTACATTCGGTCTACCTAATATTACAGTTGATAGACCTTCACGTAAAATTTTCCCTTGAGAAGATGTTTGTAATAATTTTTGTATTTCATCACGCACCCATGTGGATTTTTCTAATAACACTGGGATTGTCATTTCTTCTACATCATCATACTCTGGATAATCGATATTAACTTCTACTTGTGCCAATGTCTCAATTAATGCTTGACGCAATTGTTCTATCAACTTAGATAGTTTACCACCCATTTGTCCTAATGCAACATTCATTGCTCTATCCGTTTTAGCACGGATTAAATCCATTACTGCCTCAGCTTGCGATAAATCTATACGTCCATTTAAAAAAGCACGTTTTGTAAACTCACCAGGTTCTGCTAGTCTTGCACCATTTCTTAATACAAGTTGTAAAACTCGATTAACTGAAACGATTCCACCATGACAGTTTATTTCAACTACATCTTCACGTGTAAATGTCTTTGGTCCTCTCATTAACGATACCATGACTTCTTCTACTACATCATTTGTTTTTGGATCAATCAAATGTCCATAATGAATTGTATGTGATTTTTCATCCGCCAGTTTTTTACCTCTAGGCGATTGAAATATTTTATCAGCAATATTTACCGCTTCATCCCCACTCAAACGAACGATAGCAATGGCTCCTTCGCCCATTGGTGTAGATATCGCAGTAATCGTATCAAATTCCATTTCTTCTCCTCCTAAAATCAGTACCTTACTCAAATCAAAACTTATTCACAATTTATATCAAACGAAAATCATTAATTTTTTTGTTATTATAACTTTTATCCACATGAGGATAACTTTCCAGAACAACTTTCACTAACAATTTAGAGTAACATATTTTTGCTAATTACGAAAGTAAAGCAATTTTCCACATGTGGATATCCCTAATTACCCTTTTCTCTTCTAAGATTCTATATATAATTCAGGCTCTTTTAATTTCTTTTCATGACTAAATTCCAATATGGCATATTAAATTTTAGATGCTATACACATAATTTTGGATATGTTGTACTGAGGTAAAATGTTATCCACAGTTCAAAAATCCATAAATAAAAAAGGCAAAACCACTTTTTTAGTAGTTTTGCCTTTAATTTTGATATTTACTTCTTCAATTATTTAAGTGGTTCAATCACTAAATAACGGTTTGGTTCTGTTCCTTCAGAATACGTTTCAATATCGATTCGATTTGCTAATGCATTATGAATGATCTTTCTTTCATAGGATGGCATTGGCTCAAATGCAACCTTTTTACCAGTTCGAACTGCTTTATCCGCCATTCGGTCAGCTAGGCTTTCTAAAGTTGATTGACGACGTTCTCGGTAATTTTCAACGTCTATTGATAGAGAAATAAATGATTTTGCAACATTATTAATGACTAACTGCGTTAATTGCTGTAATGAATTTAGTGTAGCACCATGTTTTCCAATCAATAATGCTGCTTTTTCACTCTCCAGCTTAAATAATAAACGCTTTCCTTCAAATTCTGATAGAATTTTTAGATCATGTATACCCATTTCTTTTGCAATATTCATTAGATATTCTTTTGCTTTTTCAACTGGGTCTATTTCATGATGTTCTACTTCTTCGTGATTTAAGGAATCATTTACTTCAAAAGACTGAGTTTGTTCAAATTCATTTGCTTCTTCTTTAACACCTAGATCATTGTCTTCAATTGTCTTTTCTTGAACAGGTTGAACCTCTTCTTTTATAATTGACTCTATTTTTTCTTCTTTAACAGTTACTCGTATTTCAGCAGGTTTTGCACCAAAACCTAAAAATCCTTTTTTACCTTCTTGTAAAACTTCAACATCTACTTGACTCTGTGTTACACCAAGTTTCTGTAACGCTAAGTGAAGCGCTTCCTGAACGTTTGCACCTATTTGCGTAATTTGTTTCACTTTTTCGCTCCTCCTGTAGTAGCAGCTTCTTTATTTTTATTCCAAGGTTTATAAATTACAAGGTTTTGTATTACTGAAACGATATTTCCGACAACCCAATATAATGACAATGCAGCTGGTAACGCAATACCAAAACCAATAATCATTAATGGCATAATGTACATCATTACTTTCATTTGAGGGTTGTCCATTGCTGGTCCTGTCATTAGTACAATATATTGCATTGCACCAGCTAAAACTGCAAGTACAACACTAGGTTCTCCTAGTGGGAATACAATAAATGTTCCTAACGTAAATAATTCAGGTGAAGCATTCATACGACTAATTGCATGATAGAATCCAATTAAGATTGGCATTTGAATTAAGACTGGTAGACATCCAGCCAAAGGATTTACACCAGCAGTTTGCATAAGTGCCATGACTTCTTGTTGGTACTTTTGTTGAGTAATAGCATCTTTTGAAGCATATTTCTGTTGTAATTCTTTCATTTTAGGCTGAATTTCTTGCATCTTTTTAGAACTTTTTACTTGTTTAATTGTTAATGGAAGAATTACTAAACGAATAATAATTGTTACAGCAACAATTCCCAAACCATAAGATCCTAAAAAATCAGCAAATAGTTTGATAAATGAAACTAACGGCCAAACGATGAATTCATTCCAGAATCCTTTGCTTTCAGCCGAAATCGGCTGATTAAATTCTGAACACCCTGATAGTAATAACACCACCGAAGTTAGTAACAGAATTCCCCAAAAATTTTTCTTCAACCTTCTTCCTCCTAAAGCACTATTCAATTTTTCACTTGTTTCTCTCGGTATAACCTTTCGTAAAACAGATAACTGAAATTTTACGCTATTTTAGCTATTTTACCATGTGATGAATCATCACTCTACTATTGATTGTATAAAATGCTACTTTTTTAATACTTTTGCTATTTTTAACACATGTTGTAAACTCTTTTTGGTTTCATGAAAATCTAAACTGGCCGCCGGATTTCTGGCGATAATAACATAATCCATATCTTGTCTTACTTGATCTTTTAACTCTAAGATTGCTTGTCGAATATATCTTTTAATTTGTACGCGAGTAACAGCTTTACCTACTTTCTTACTCACAGATAAACCAATTCGAAATTCTTTTTGTTCTTCTTTTTGCAAGCAATATACGACAAATTGTCGATTTGCGAAGGATTTTCCTTTCTTAAATACAATTTGAAAATCCTCATTCTTTTTTACACGTTGACGTTTTTTCATACCATCACCTAACCTAGCTTCAAAAGTGCAATGAAAGCGTTTTCCTCCGCAGAAATTTGCAAATAGTTCCTTAATGATTCCCCATTTATTATATAAAGGAAGATCATTAAGGAACTAACTTGCAAAAAATAAATTGAATCGAGTTACATTCATTATAACCCAATACTTATAATTCACTTAATTCATAGTTAAACCATTATAAAGAAAAAAAGACCACTGATGAAGCTCAGTGGACTTATGCTGATAATACTTTTCTTCCTTTACGACGACGAGCTGCTAATACTTTACGACCGTTTTTAGTACTCATACGTGCACGGAAACCATGTACTTTACTATGCTTACGTTTTTTCGGTTGATATGTGCGTTTCATATATATGACACCTCCAGATGAAAGTTTTTAATCTAATTCACCTTGATGCATTTATCACCAAAGTTAAATCTCTATTCAACATACAGACTCAAATATTATATATAAAATACTCTGGTTATGTCAATCATTGAATTAGATTATTAACTCTCCTTCATTTATCCACAATTATCGTTCAAAATTATAAACACCACTTGTGAATAATAGTTTGTCCATTTTTTATTATCCACAATACTTAATAACACCTTTTACACATACTAACCTCTTGTGGAAAACTATCGAGTGCATAAATATACATTGTGTGGATAAGTTTCATCGGCTATTGAAATGACTGTACTTTTTTGTTACGATTAATGTGTTTTCTCTTGTGGAATATTTTGTTTATAATTCATTTATCCACAATTGTTAATAACTTGTGGACAAAGTTTTACACTAGTTATGGATAATAGTTATCCACAGTATGTGATTTTGTGTAATAAATGAAAAATATAATGAATGAAAAATTTTATTTAATAAAAGTAAAGGAGATAAAAGCTTGGAACATTTAGAAGAATTATGGAATAATGTCCTGGCTCAAGTTGAACAAAAAATATCAAAACCAAGCTTTGAAACATGGTTAAAATCAACAAAATTACTATCTTATAAAGGATCGAACGTAACGATAGCTGCACCTAATTCCTTTGCTCGCGATTGGTTGGAAAACCACTATGTACATTTAATTGCTGGCATATTATCTGAATTAACTGGTGAAGACTTGTTGATTAAATTTGTTGTTCAAAAAGATCAGGACGATGATGATTTTGAATTACCTGCTCCAATAATCCAAGCAAAGAATACAGAGCACTATGATAGTTCCGCTGGGATGCTTAATCCCAAATACACATTTGATACATTTGTAATTGGTGCCGGAAATCGTTTTGCCCATGCTGCATCCCTAGCAGTTGCGGAGGCACCTGCTAAAGCCTACAATCCGTTCTTTATTTACGGAGGAGTTGGATTAGGAAAAACCCATTTAATGCATGCAATAGGACATTATGTACTTGAACATAATCCCGATGCGAAGGTAGTTTATCTTTCATCTGAGAAGTTTACGAATGAGTTCATCAATTCAATTCGTGATAACAAGGCAGTTGATTTCAGAAATAAATATAGAAATGTTGATGTCTTGTTAATAGATGATATTCAGTTCCTAGCTGGAAAAGAATCAACACAAGAAGAATTTTTCCATACATTTAACACATTACACACTGAATCAAAACAAATTGTTATTTCTAGTGACAGACCACCAAAGGAAATTCCTACATTAGAGGATCGTTTACGTTCCCGTTTTGAATGGGGGTTAATTACTGATATTACTCCTCCAGATTTGGAAACAAGGATTGCCATTTTACGTAAAAAGGCAAAAGCAGATGGACTAGATATTCCTAATGATGTAATGCACTATATTGCCAATCAAATTGATACGAATATTCGTGAATTAGAAGGCGCTTTAATACGTGTTGTTGCTTATTCTTCATTAGTAAATCAAGACATTTCGCCTGAATTAGCACAACAGGCATTAAAAGATATCATTCCTAATTCAAAACCGCGTATTATTACAATTCTTGATATCAAACAAGCAGTTGGAGAACATTATCACATTAAACTTGAGGACTTTTCGGCAAAACGACGCACAAAACAAATCGCATTTCCTCGTCAAGTGGCCATGTACTTATCTCGTGAGTTAACAGATTTCTCTTTACCGAAAATTGGGGAGGAGTTTGGAGGGCGAGATCATACAACTGTCATTCATGCTCATGAAAAAATCGCCAAATTATTAAAAGACGATCAACAGCTACAACAAGATATTAAACAAATACGAAGTATGTTAGGAAAATAGGGTTGTGGATAATTCAATTGATTTTCCCTAAGTTTATAAACAAGTTATTAACATGTGCATAAGTTGTGTTTCTTGGTTGGAAATCCACTTATCCACAAATCCACAGTGCCTACTACTATATCTATTAAAATCTTTTAAATAATATAATTAATAAGAGAGGTATAATGAATGAAATTTGATATTATGCGAGACCGTTTGTTGGATGGGTTAAATGATGTCATGAAAGCCGTCAGTTCAAAAACGACTATTCCTATTTTGACGGGGATTAAAATTGATGTAACAGAAGAGGGAATGAGATTAACTGGTAGTGATGCAGATATTACGATTCAAACATTTATACCAATTGAGGAAAATGGGGATCAACTAATTAATATTAGTGAACCAGGATCAATTGTATTACAAGCTAGAATGTTTAACGAGATTGTGCGTAAATTACCAACGAATGATGTCGAAATAGAAGTTTTAAATGGTTTCCAAACACATATTCGTTCAGGTAAATCTGAATTCCACCTAATTGGATTAGATCCAACTGAGTATCCTTTACTACCTGAAATTGCTATGGATCGTCAATTCTCGATTCCAGCTGACTTATTAAAAGCAGTTATTCGCGAAACAGTTTTTGCAGTGGCTACTTCTGAAAGTCGTCCAGTACTAACAGGTGTTAACTGGAATATTCAAGGGGAAGAGTTAGTTTGTGTTGCGACAGATAGTCACCGTTTAGCAAGAAGAAAAACTAAACTTGAACAATTACCATCTGACGTAAGTTCTGTTGTTATTCCAGGTAAAAGCTTAAACGAATTAAATAAAATCCTTGGAGAATCTACAGAGCCAGTTCAAATTGTTATTACAAATCAACAAGTCTTATTTAAAGCAGAAAATGTTCTCTTCTTCTCACGTTTGTTAGAAGGAAACTATCCTGATACATCAAGACTAATTCCAGATGATTTTAAAACAAACTTAACTATTAATGGAAAATCACTTCTACAAGCAATTGATCGTGCATCATTACTTGCACGTGAAGATCGAAATAATGTTGTACGTTTTGAAACATTAGAAGGTAATGTTGTTGAAATTTCATCGAATTCACCTGAAATTGGTAAAGTTGAAGAACAAATTCAAGTTGAATCTCTTGAAGGTGAAAACTTAAAAATTTCATTCAGCGCAAAATACATGATGGAAGCATTAAAAGCGATTGATGGACAAGATGTAGTAATCCAATTCACTGGTGCAATGCGTCCGTTTATTTTACGTTCTGTACATGATGATGCGATTTTACAATTAATTTTACCTGTTCGTACTTACTAATTTTTTCTAAATGATAGTCGAATCTTTTCGGCTATCTTTTTTTTATTTATAATTATTTCTTTATGATTGTTTTCACTAAACTTGGCGTTAAGACAAAAAATTAGGTATCATATATAGATAGATGTATGGAAATCGGAGGATGAAATACCTTGAATGAAATTGTAATTGATACTGAATTTATCACGCTTGGTCAAGCTTTAAAACTTACAGATTCAATTAGTTCAGGTGGCATGGCAAAATGGTTTTTACACGAAAATGACGTTTATATAAATGGCGAAGTTGATAAACGTCGTGGTCGAAAGCTATATCATGGAGATGTTGTAAATATTCCTGGAAATGGTCGTTATGTGATTGTAAACAAGAACGGAGAAATGTAATGATCATTGAACGTTTACATCTCACGAACTATCGAAATTATGAATCACTAAAATTAGATTTTTCACCAAAAATTAATGTCTTTATCGGAGAAAATGCTCAAGGAAAAACAAATGTTATGGAATCCATTTATGTTTTAGCCATGGCGAAGTCACATCGAACAAGTAATGATAAAGAATTAATCCGTTGGGAATCAGACTATGGTAAAATAGAAGGTGACGTGCAAAATCGTTACGGTAATTTCCCTATGGAATTATCCATTACCAAAAAGGGTAAAAAGGGAAAGGTGAACCACCTTGAACAACCTAAATTAAGCAACTATATTGGGCAAATGAACGTAGTCATGTTTGCTCCTGAAGATTTGAATGTAGTTAAAGGCAGCCCACAAGTTAGAAGACGATTTATTGATATGGAGATTGGCCAAATCTCACCTGTTTACTTGCATGACCTTTTAACATTTCAAAAAATTTTAAAGCAAAGAAATCATTTGTTAAAATCCAACCAGGGAAAATTAACAATAAACGATATGCTTTTTGATATTTATACTGAGCAATATATTCAATCGGCTGTCCAAATTATTCGTAAAAGATTTCAATTTGTTGAACTTTTACAAGAATGGGCTGAAAAAATTCACTCAGGAATTTCTCGAGGTCTCGAAAAGTTAGTGATTAAATATGTTCCGATAACAGGTTTAGATCCTAATTGGACCCCAGATGAAATGGCTACATATTTGAAAAAAAAACTCTTTGAAGTAAAACAAAAGGAAATCGAACGAGGGGTTACATTGATTGGACCTCATCGTGATGATTTGCATTTTTTTGTTAATGATTACGATGTACAAACATTCGGTTCCCAAGGGCAACAACGTACAACAGCGCTATCTTTAAAGCTAGCTGAAATAGAGTTAATCAAACAAGAAACAAAAGAGACGCCAATACTATTATTGGACGATGTGTTGTCTGAATTAGATGATTATCGACAGTCTCATTTATTAAATACAATCCAAGGGGAAGTCCAAACATTTGTTACAACAACAAGTATTGATGGAATCCATCATGAAACAATTCAACATGCAAAAATGTTTCATGTGAAACAAGGGACAATTGATTATTAAATTAATTTTATAATTAGAAAATTTTAGTTATTTTGAAAAAGCTTTATAAATTTTACACATACTAAGTTTGAAAGAGTAGGTGAATATGGTGGCTTTAGAAGATGAAAAAGTACAACAAGCTTATGATGCTGATCAGATACAGGTGTTAGAAGGCTTAGAAGCTGTTCGTAAGCGCCCAGGGATGTATATAGGATCAACAAGCTCTAAAGGTTTACACCATTTAGTTTGGGAAATAGTTGATAATAGTATTGACGAGGCTTTAGCAGGTTACTGTTCAGAAATTAAAATTGCAATTGAAAAAGATAATTGGATTCGTGTAGACGATAATGGACGTGGTATCCCAGTTAGTATTCAAGAGAAAATGGGAATGCCTGCAGTTGAAGTTATTATGACTGTGTTACATGCTGGTGGTAAATTTGGCGGCGGAGGATATAAAGTATCCGGAGGGTTACATGGTGTAGGTGCTTCTGTAGTGAATGCTCTATCTGAATTTACCGAAGTGTATGTAAAACGTGATGGGCATGTTCACTCTATTAAATTTGAACGTGGTAAGACAGTCCAACCTTTACAAGTGATTGGTGATTCAGATGAAACAGGAACATCTACACGATTTAAGGCGGACCCAGAAATATTTAAAGAAACGACTGTCTATGAATACAATATTTTAGCAACTCGTGTGAGAGAGCTAGCGTATTTAAATCGCGGTATACGTATTACAATTTCCGATGAACGCGGTGAAGAAGTACGTTCAGATTCATATCACTTCGAAGGTGGTATTCGTGAATATGTGGAACATTTAAACGATGGTAAAGAACCTATTCATGAACCAATCGAAACGATGGGTGAAAAAGATGGTATTTCTGTAGAAATTGCAATGCAATATAACGAAGGTTATTCTTCAAACATTTATTCATTTGCAAATAACATCAATACCTATGAAGGTGGAACACACGAGTCAGGATTTAAGACTGCATTAACTCGTGTGATAAATGACTATGCACGTAAAGCAGGATTACTAAAAGATTCTGATACAAATTTATCTGGTGAAGATGTTCGAGAAGGATTAACGGCTGTTATTTCAGTTAAACATCCCGATCCTCAATTTGAAGGGCAAACAAAAACAAAATTAGGAAATTCTGAAGTTAGTCAGATTACTAATTCATTATTCTCTGATGGATTTGAGCGTTTCTTACTAGAAAATCCTTCTGTTGCTCGAAAAGTTGTAGAAAAGGGAATGATGGCTTCTCGTGCACGATTAGCTGCGAAAAAGGCACGTGAATTCACTCGTCGAAAATCTGCATTAGAAATATCGAGTTTACCAGGTAAATTGGCAGATTGTACGTCAACAAAACCTGAAGAATCTGAAATTTATATCGTAGAAGGTGACTCTGCGGGTGGTTCTGCAAAATCTGGTCGTGACCGTTACTTCCAAGCAATTTTGCCACTGCGCGGAAAAATATTAAATGTCGAAAAAGCTAACTTAAATCGTATCTTATCAAATGCCGAAATTCGCGCAATGATAACAGCTTTCGGTACGGGTATTGGTGAAGAATTTGATTTAGAAAAAGCACGCTATCATAAAATCGTTATCATGACTGATGCCGATGTGGATGGTGCGCATATTCGAATTTTATTACTAACATTCTTCTTCCGTTTCATGCGACCATTAATTGAGGCTGGTTATGTATACGCTGCTCAACCACCTTTATATCAAGTGAAACAAGGAAAACATGTTGAATATTGTTATTCAGACGATGAACTTCAAGAAATTTTAAGTCGTCTACCTCAAAACCCAAAACCAGTCGTACAACGTTACAAAGGTTTAGGAGAAATGAACGCCGAACAGCTATGGGATACAACAATGGATCCAGAACATCGTACTTTACTTCAAGTAGAATTAGACGATGCAATGAAAGCAGATAAGATTTTCCAAGAACTAATGGGTGATGAAGTTGAACCCCGTAAACACTTTATCGAAGAAAATGCTGTCTATGTTCAGAATCTAGATATATAAGTTTTCTTTTGAAGGGAGGTTATTTTAATGGCAGAGAATGAACATTCAGGTGTAAAAGGAATAAAAATTAGTGAAGAAGTAGAAAAATCATTTTTAAGTTATGCAATGAGTGTAATTGTTTCACGTGCATTACCAGATGTACGTGACGGGTTAAAACCGGTACATCGACGTATTCTTTACGGTATGCATGAACTAGGTAACTATTCTGATAAACCATATAAAAAGAGTGCTCGTATCGTAGGGGACGTAATGGGGAAATATCACCCACATGGTGACTCCTCTATTTATGATGCGATGGTTCGTATGGCACAAGATTTTAGTTATCGTTATATGCTAGTTGACGGACACGGTAACTTTGGATCTGTCGATGGTGATGGTGCCGCTGCAATGCGTTATACAGAATCTCGTATGTCTAAAATTACTATGGAAATGTTGCGTGATATCAACAAAGATACGATTGACTATCAAGATAACTATGATGGTAATGAGAAGGAACCTGTTGTATTACCTGCAAGAATTCCAAACTTATTGCTTAATGGTGCATCAGGTATTGCAGTAGGGATGGCAACGAATATTCCTCCTCATCAATTAGGAGAAACCATTGATGCTGTAATAGCATTATCCAAAAACCCGGATATTACAACTGAAGAGTTAATGGAATTTATTCCTGGACCAGATTTTCCTACAGGCGGAGTAATAATGGGACGTAGCGGAATCCGTCGTGCTTATGAAACTGGCCGTGGTACGATTACTGTTCGTGCTAAGGTTGAGATAGAAATACAATCTAACGGTAAAGAAACAATTATCGTTAATGAAATTCCTTATCAAGTTAATAAGGCAAGACTAATCGAAAAGATTGCCGAACTAGTACGTGATAAGAGAATTGATGGGATTACAGCACTAAGAGACGAATCAGATCGTCGTGGAATGCGTATTGTCATGGAAGTTCGTAAAGACGCGAATGCAAATGTAATCTTAAATAATTTATACAAACACACTGCAATGCAATCTAACTTTGGTGTGAATATGCTTGCATTGGTAAATGGCCAACCGAAAGTATTAAGCTTAAAGGAAGTTTTATATCACTACCTAGAGCATCAAAAGGTTGTCATTACACGCAGAACACAATTCGAGTTAAAGAAAGCTGAAGACCGAGCACATATTTTAGAAGGCTTGCGAATTGCGCTTGATCATATTGATGAAATTATTAGTATTATTCGATCTTCAAGAACTGGTGAAGAAGCAAAACCTGTATTAATGGAGCGCTTTAGTTTAACAGATCGACAAGCACAAGCAATTCTAGATATGCGACTTGTTCGTTTAAGTGGACTAGAACGTGAGAAGATTGAAAATGAATACAAAGAACTTCAAGTACTTATTCGTGAGTTAAAAGAGATTTTAGCTGATGAAGAGAAATTAGTTCAGATTATTCGTGATGAAATAAGTGAAATAAAAGAAAAGTATAATGATACACGCCGAACACAAATAACAGCTGGCGGATTCGAAATGCTTGAAGATGAAGATTTAATTCCTCGTGAAGATTCTGTTGTAACATTAACTCATAATGGTTACATAAAGAGATTAGCTTCAAATACTTATCGATCTCAAAAACGCGGTGGACGTGGTGTTCAAGGAATGGGAACAAATGAAAATGACTTTGTTGAACATTTACTATTCACTTCAACGCATGATGCTATTCTATTCTTTACATCAAAAGGAAAAGTCTATTTAACTAAAGGATATGAGATTCCTGAGTATAGTCGAACTGCAAAAGGTCTACCAATTGTAAATCTATTGAATTTAGATAAAGAAGAGAAAGTAACAGCAATGATTCGCTCTGAATCTTATCAAGAGGATGCGTACTTTATCTTTACTACTAAAAATGGTATTACAAAGCGTACACCACTCTCACAATTTGCGAACATTCGTAAAAATGGTTTAATTGCAGTTGGTTTACATGATGATGATGAACTTATTTCCGTCCGTTTAACAGATGGGACTAAAGATATTATCATTGGTACTAGAGATGGTATGTTAATTCGCTTCAAAGAAGAAGATATTCGTTCTATGGGACGTACTGCAGCTGGAGTGCGCGGTATTAAATTGCGCAAAGGTGACTATGTTGTGGGAATGGAAATTGTAGAACCTGACCAAGAAATATTAGTCGTAACTGAAAAAGGTTATGGTAAACGTACACCAGAAGCTGAATATCGCTTACAAAATCGTGGTGGTGTTGGAATAAAAACAATACAAATCACAGATAAAAATGGACCAATGTGTGCAGTTAAAACAGTTGATGGTTCAGAAGATGTTATGATTATTACAATTAACGGTATTATTATCCGAATGGACGTTAATGATATCTCTGTTATTGGACGCTCTACTCAAGGTGTTCGTTTAATCCGTTTAGCTGAAGATGAACTTGTGGCAACAGTTGCAAGAGTGAAAAAAGACGAAGCAGATGATGATGAACTACTAGAGGAAACAGAAGTTAATGACGAAATTGAATCTTTAGATTCTAATGAAGACAATCATGAAACTGACGATCCTAATATAGAAGAATAATTTATAGTAAGACTATAGATATTGATTTAATATTCAATATCTATAGTCTTTTTTTATGAAAGGACTTTCCCATGGATGATTTTGAGTTTAAACAGTGTGGATTTTTTGTTGATTTAATGAAATAACAAAATATTTTACAAATTGAAAAATATAGTATAATTGTTATATTACGCTTAGTACTATTAAAGGCATAGAGCCTATATGGGTAAAAAATTAAAAAGTCTATATACATATAGAATCTATCGAAAAGGAGGTAGTACCTATTGGAAGCTACGTACGTAAATATTGATGAGAGTTATATAGGAAAAGTTGTTGCTCAAGATATTTTTGCTAAAACGCAAAACCCAATTGTATACAAAAACTCCATAATCACTCCGGAATTATTACATATATTTAAAGTTTTTAAGATATCAAAAGTACTCATTTTAAAAGATGGAAAAATTGAGAATGAGAAAACAAGTCTAGAGAAGGTTAAAAATGAACCAACTGATTATGAAATTGTTGAAGATATCTTTAAAACACATTATTTAGAGGCAGTAACACAGTTTAAAAAGGAATTTACAAAGTGGCAAGCAATATCTCGAATAGATATTGTGAAAGTTAGAGGAATTATTCTGCCATTGGTAGATGAGATACTAAATGATCGAACAAAACTTTTTGACTTAAATAATTACTCCAATCCAAATGATTATACATACCACCATAGTGTTGCAACAGGCTTAATATGTGCAATCATCTCTCATAAGCTTGGTTATGATAAGGGAACTACATTACAAATGGCCATTGCTGGTACATTGGCTGACTGTGGAATGTCTAAAATTCCATCTCATATTTTTGAAAAAAAAGGTGCATTAAACCATACAGAATTTATAGAAATTCGTAAACATCCGGTTTATAGCTATCAAATGGTTAAAGATTTACCTGCATTAAAGGCAAATATGAAACAAGCAATCATTGAGCATCATGAGCGTTTAGATGGTAGTGGTTATCCAAGAGGATTAAAGATCGATAATATATCACCATTCTCTCAAATTATCGCTATTGCAGATACTTTTCATGCAATGACTAGTGAGCGGATATATCGAGCAAAGGAATCACCATTTAAAGTAGTTGAGATGATTAAGGAAAATGAATTTGGTAAATTTGATATTAGAGTTGTACAAGCATTAATGAACATTGTTGTTGATTTACCTATTGGAATGAAAGTGGAACTATCTAACTTAGAACGTGGTGAAGTAATGTTTATTAATAAATTTTATCCGACACGTCCCTTAATTAAATTACTTAAAACTGGTGATATTATTGATCTTTCAAACAACCGCAGTTTATATATTGGGCGTATAATAACTGATTAAAATATTAATTGACATAATAAATGTTCTATCATATAATTTAAAGCCCAACAGTTAATATGTTAGTTAATAGTTGGGCTCATATATTAAAAGTTTCAATATAAAGTTTTTAATATAAAAAAATAAAGTTATTAACTTCTAAAAAAGTGTTGACTTATTTATTAAAAGTTGTTATGATTATTAAGTCGCCAAGAGGTGACGTAAGTTATGAACCTTGAAAACTGAACAACAAAACGTTAATGAATTAAACGTTTCTATAATAGAAACACAATTTTGGACATCAATTTTGATGCCAGTATGAATTTTGAGCTTAACTCAAATTCACCATTTTATGGAGAGTTTGATCCTGGCTCAGGACGAACGCTGGCGGCGTGCCTAATACATGCAAGT
>DATMFE010000260.1:0-5678 GCA_035556295.1 Ureibacillus sp. | reverse complement strand
TTTCAATACCTCTCGCTCTTTGATAAAATACATTCCCTTTTTGAACAGCTTCAAAAGAATAATTTCCTCCTTGTACTTGATAAATGACTTGTGGAATTGTTCTTAAACCTTTAAAGTCTAAACAATTAGCTACAAGACGATTTACAATTACATTTCCAACATATAACATCCCTTGTTTTCCTTCACCTTCGGCTTCTGCTCTCATCATCCTTGCCATTAAGTCGATGTCTGAACTTCGGTAGCTCGCTCTTGCCATTTTTTTCACCTCAAAAATATAGTATGAAAAAAAGCCTACATTGATGTCATTATTTATATTATTGAATCCAAATCATTACATAGAGCTTTGAAATCTAAGTTGTTGTTTTTTACTGAGCAGGATGACAGAAACATTCCAAAGTATGGTCATTGACCATGCCCACTGCTTGCATATAGGAATAACAAATGGTACTTCCTACAAATTTAAATCCATCTCTTTTTAACTGTTTGCTCATTTTATCACTTATTTCATTTGAAGTAGGTACATCTTTTGCTGTCTCCCAATTGTTTATAATTGGCTTACTATCCACAAAAATCCATATATAACTAGAAAATGAACCATATTCTTGTTGAATTTTTAAGAATGCCTTTGCATTCGTTACAACGCTATAAATTTTCATTTTATTGCGAATAATCCCCGGATTTTCTATTAATGATTGTAATTTTTCGTCTGTATATTGAACAATTTTCTCCGCTTCAAATTGATCAAAGGCATGTCGGTAATTTTCCCTTTTTTTGCAAAACTGTCCACCAACTGAGTCCAGCCTGTGCTCCTTCTAAGCATAGCATTTCAAATAATATCCTATCATCATAGACAGGCACTCCCCATTCTTTATCATGATATTCCATATATAAAGGCTCTTTAGTTTTTACCCACATACATCGTTTTATCATTTGCAGCACCGTCCTTTTTTATCTTTCTTCATTTCTCCTTGAATTTATAAACCTGAAACTGTCTTTTATCAGCTTTTATTTAAATTCTACATGTTGTAGTTTTGAAATAAAGGTTAATCAATGCCATTCACCTTGATAAATGAACAAAAGAAAAGAGCGTGTTTTGAAAAAAGATATGTCACCTCTTTAAGGTTTTTCTTAGGTCCTGTTTCATGGATACATAATGTTAAAAATTCTAATAACATCTATTTAAAATTGACAATAATAACATTGGTATATTATTTCAATATAGATATATGATAAATCCTATAAAATTCAAAGGAGATGAAGATAGTTATGAAGAAGGTAGCATTTATTTTACTTACCCTCCTTATTACAATAGCTCTTGGTGCTTGCGGTAGTAATGAGCCCAATTCTAAAACTGCCGAAAGTAAGAATCTTTACGAAGAAATTAAAGAGAAAGGTGAAATTACAATTGGGACAGAAGGGACATATGCTCCTTTTACCTTCCATGATGAGTCTGAAAAATTAACAGGCTTTGATATTGAACTTGCTGAAGAAGTATTTAAAAGACTAGACATTAAGCCAGTTTTTGTTGAAACAAAGTGGGATGGGATGATTGCTGGTCTTGATGCTAAACGATATGATATGGTGGCCAATGAGGTAGCAATTCGTGATGATCGTTTAGAAAAATATGATATGTCAGACCCTTATATTGTTTCAAGAGCTGTTCTTATTGTTCATAAGGACAATAATGACATTAAAACACTCGATGATTTAAATGGTAAAAAAGTAGGGCAATCGTTAGAGAGTAATTATCGAAAAATTGCTGAAGACCATGGCGCAACGAATACAGTTGTTGAAGGCTTTAATCAAGCCGTTGATCTTATAACTTCAAAACGGATTGATGCTACTATCAATGATAGCCTTTCTTATCTTGATTTGAAAAAACAACGTCCAGAATTACCAATTAAAGTAGTTTTTGAAGAAGCAGATGCGTCAAGTAATGGTTTTCTTTTCAGAAAAGGATCTACAGAGCTTGTTAAGGCAGTAAATGGAGCTCTTGCTGAAATGAAAGAAGACGGCACGTACTTAGAAATATCGAAAAAATGGTTTAATGAGGACGTATCCAAGTAAAGGAATGGAATAAATATGTTTTCAGATCAAGAACGCATAGACCGGATTATAGGAATTCTCATTGACTCCTTTTTTCCTATATTAAAAGCTGGAATTCAGTTTACAATTCCCTTAACAATCATCACCTTTGTTTTAGGGCTTATACTTGCCCTCTTAATCGCACTTGCACGATTATCAAGTGTTAAGGTATTGATTGCGCTTGCTAAATTTTATGTTTGGATATTCCGAGGAACTCCACTGTTAGTTCAGATTTTTATATTGTTTTATGGTTTACCTAGTTTTGGGGTTATACTAGATCCTTTTCCAGCAGCTGTCATAGCCTTTACATTAAATAAAGGAGCTTACAGTTCAGAAATTATTAGAGCAGCTATTCTCTCCATTCCAAAAGGACAGTGGGAAGCGGCTTTTTCTATAGGGATGACGAAATCCCAGGCTATGAGACGAATCATCATTCCTCAATCTATTAGAGTTACGTTACCACCATTAGGGAACTCCTTTATCAGTCTGGTAAAGGATACCTCCTTAGCAGCGACTATTACGGTTACTGAACTATTTCAAAAGGGGCAACAAATTGCATCAGTAACATATGAGCCTCTTTGGATTTATATTGAGGTTGCCTTTATTTATCTTATTTTCAGTACAATACTTTCTTATTTCCAAGAAAAGTTAGAGCTTAGATATGATAAAGGTATAGCGAAGTGACGGAGGTGAAAATATGATTCGAATCAGCAAGCTACATAAATGGTTTGATCAGCTTGAAGTGTTAAAAGGAATCGACCTATTGATTCCAAGGGGAGAAACGGCTGTTATTATCGGTCCTTCAGGTTCGGGGAAGACTACTTTACTTCGATGTTTAAACCTATTAGAAATTCCAACTCAAGGAACCATTGAACTTGGAAATAAATCGGTGCATTTTGATAAAAGTACAAAATTGACCTCTACAGAAATTGTCTCTTTTCGAAAAAGTACAGGTATGGTTTTCCAAAGTTACAATCTATTCCCTCACCTGACTGCACTTGAAAATATAATAGAAGGGCAGATTATTGTTCTAAAAAAAACAAAAGCTGAAGCGGAAAAAAAGGCAAGGGCCCTTCTCGAAAAGGTTGGCTTATCGGATAGGGCTGACATGTATCCTCATCAATTATCTGGAGGCCAACAACAACGGGTTGGTATCGCTCGAGCCATGGCAATGGAACCTGAAGTTTTACTGTTTGATGAACCTACTTCTGCGTTAGATCCAGAGCTTGTCGGAGAAGTATTAAAGGTTATTAAGGATTTAGCCAAAGAGAATATGACACAGGTAATCGTTACGCACGAAATGAATTTCGCTCGAGAGGTAGCAGACCAAGTTATATTCATGGATCAAGGGGTTGTTGTAGAGAAAGGGACTCCTAGTGAAATCTTTCAAAACACCAAAAACCAACGTACTCTACAGTTTTTGAATAAAGTAGCTGAGAGATAATACACTTCCCCGCAATATTTTAATTACCATCTACTTATATGCTAGTCACTTCTAATAAGATAATTATTTATAGACTGATCGGTTTTTATCGTTCAGTCTATTTTTTATCATATATCACAGGAATCGTCCCAATTGAAACTCCATCTAATAACTTATAATCAGATAATCAGGTAATCAAGTAATGCGATTGATTGGCCAGCAGTATTTATGATTCAAGTCAAAAAATTCTATACATAAATTGATTATGATATAATTCCATTTGGAAGGATATAACAACTATCGAAGATATAATCATACAGCTTTCCTGAATCATCAACAATCTAAATTTAATAGAGAGAAGGTTGAGTCATGGAGTATGTGAAGCTTGGGAATACAGGGATGGACGTTTCGCGGATTGCGCTTGGGTGTATGAGTTACGGCGATCCCAAAAGCGGTGTTCATACATGGACACTGAATGAAGAACAAAGCCGGCCATTTATTAAGAAGGCTCTTGAGTTGGGGATTAATTTTTTTGATACGGCTAATATTTATCAAGGCGGAACGAGTGAAGAGATTGTAGGCAGAGCATTGAAGGAATATGCAAATCGCGATGAAATCGTCATTGCCACTAAGGTCCATGGGAAAATGCGTAAGGGGCCAAATGGTTCCGGGTTATCACGCAAAGCGATTATGACAGAAATTGATCACAGTCTTCGTCGTCTAGGAACGGATTATGTGGATCTTTATCAAATACATCGCTGGGACTATAACACACCGATTGAAGAAACGATGGAAGCCCTTCACGATGTTGTCAAAGCAGGCAAAGCTCGTTATATTGGAGCCTCCTCCATGTATACATGGCAATTTCAAAAAGCTCTTTACACAGCAGAGCGCCATGGCTGGACACAATTTGTGAGTATGCAAAATCACTTGAATTTGTTATATCGGGAAGAAGAACGAGAAATGCTTCCTTTTTGCCGTGAAGAGAAAATTGGCGTAATTCCGTGGAGTCCTTTGGCGCGCGGACGACTGACGAGAGATTGGGAAGAGACAAGCACACGTTCAGAACGCGATGAATTTGGCAAAACGCTTTATACAGCGACAGTCGAAGCTGACCGAAAAGTCGTGGAAGCCGTTAAAGAAATTGCTGAAAAACGGGAAGTTCCACGGGCTCAAATTGCTTTAGCGTGGATTTTGCAAAAACAGCCGGTAACTGCCCCTATTACCGGAGCAACCAAACTCCATCATTTAACAGATGCCATCGCTGCTTTGGAGATTAAATTAACGCCTGAAGAGATTCAAAAACTTGAGGAACCATATATCCCTCATCCAGTAGCGGGCTTTAAATAATAAAACAAAACCATCATTCTTTTGGAGTAACCTATTTTCCAAGCATTCAGCTCGAAAGGATATGAAAAAACCGTTCCCTTGCTTCTTCTATTCTATTTAATTGTTTTCCTTTTAAATGTAAAAAACGACCGGGTACATAATCGTAACCGGTCGTTTTTCCTTTTTACTATTGTATAGATGCTTATGTATTTTCAAGTGAATAACTTTTCATGTTACTTTTTTTCGATTATAAATGAGTCAATAGATTCTTCTTACTTAACACCAATAATCACGTCAATTCCTGCATCATCAAGTATTTTTAACACCATTACCTGAAACAATAGGATTGGGGTCTGTCTGACCTTTCATTGCCTGCGAATTATGTAAGGTATATTCATGACTAGTCATTGCAACAGGTATCCTCATCTCTCATATGACCGGACCGATTTATTTTTGTTTCAAGGTATTTTTCATTATACTCTGATACATCACCCCATAACTCTTCTCTTCCTGATACAGGTAAGCCAGAGTTTTTTAGAGCGTCAAATTTTTTAGGGTTGTTGGTTATAAGAGTAACAGGTTTGCTTCTTAATGCTTTTAAAACCTGTATAGCATCACTATAATTTCTTGAATCATCGACAAAACCAAGTGCTTGATTTGCATCCACTGTGTCATAACCATTTTCCTGAAGGATATAAGCCATTGCTTTACTGAACAAACCAATGCCTCTTCCTTCATGATTGGCTAAATAAAATAATGCACCAGTGCCATGTTCAACAATCATTTTCATCGATTGTTTTAATTGAAACCCACAATCACACCGCTTGCTTCCAAATATATC
>DATMFE010000259.1:0-10049 GCA_035556295.1 Ureibacillus sp. | reverse complement strand
CTATTATGGAATGGATCCTGAAACTAGCCTTCAATCTGTTAATTTTGCTACGACAGAGAACCCATACTTAAATGAGCATTATCAAGAAGATTCTAAAGAAAATGAATAAAAAGAGAAGAAAATAACCGACCCTTATTTCTTTTCTGTAGTTATGCATTTTTATTAAGTTGACAATAGAAGAGTTTTCAGATAACATATTTCGATTTCGGCTTATTCTTACTTTTGCAACGATATTACCTGACACATAACCATTATAAATAGCCACTTGTTTTACGCAAGTGGCTATTTGCTATGTTGATTGAATGCACTTGAACCCCTAATAAATAATGGCAAAAAGCAATCTATACTTGATGTAGATTATTCTTTGACTAATTTAACAAGCATATGAGCAAGATGATGTTGTTCTTCCTCGTTTCCAACTTTCCATAACTCATGTAACAAGTATTGCTCTTCATTTTGTGGCTCCTCATGGGTTGCGAGATAGTCAGCTATTTTTTTAGCTGCTAGAGCTAATTGATTATCATTTAACCCTAGTTTCTCACCTTTTGTGACTTTATCTCCTAAGTAACTTTTAAATTCGTTAAAACTAGAAAGGATGTTGTCTTTCTTCTCTTGACTCATTTCATTTAGTTTATCCTCTACTTTATTTTCAACGGTGTCAGTATTATTGTTCATTTTTCATTCTCCTTCCAATTAAGTATCAATGTTCTTATATGGTAAATCCCCCATTTACAGGTATATAAACATTTCGTAGCCTACTCATTAAGCAGAATAATAGTGAACCTTGAATAAAACTCGATTATTTGTAATAAAGTTTAGTGAAAAACCTTTTTGATAACAGAATGTATTTCTTAGGATGTTAACAAACTAGGTTAGTTTCACAAAATTTAATCGGTTATTTAGATGAGGAACGGAGTGAATACAAATGAGTTTAGCTACTTATATAGGTTCGAACGTAGAATTACCTATTAATAATGAATTAGATGATTTAGTTACTATTGGGAGCTGCTTTTCAGATGAAAGAAATCGATTGAACATAAAGAAACATCAATTTACTACCCTTTATGTTTATGAAGTTGCAAGCGACTGGGGAATTGAAATTACGGAATATATGAATAAGAGCAGGCGTAAAGAATCAAAAGAGAAACTGATTGCGCTATGCAAATTGATGGACCGCTATCTTAAGTCAGGAGACTTTTTTGAGTTGTATAGTTGTTGGATAGGGGAAGAAGCTGAAGAACAAGAGAGGAAATTAACGTTAAACATCCATTACTTTGACATTGATGATATTGACATGCCGGAAAAAACATTAGTTAGAATTGAAAAGTGAGTTCGCCCTTTTATTATGGTGAATTTCCCCTTATATAAGTATACATAAAAAAGAAAAACTCCCCTAATGCCTTAAGAGAGTTTTTCTTTTTAGTTAAATATTAAGGGTGTAATTGCTTGTTACTTACATATCATTTAATATTTTTGTAGATATTTATTATAACCTATCAAATGATTTCGGGAAAGTAAAAAATGAAAGCGATTACTTTTAATTGACCCTGCTTGTTATTTGACTATCACTTTCCCTACCATTCCACTATTAAAATGATACCTACATATCAGTTCATATGTACCTGGGTTTTGTGGTTTCACGGTAATGGTTTTTTCTTTTCCAGGCTGGACTTCAGCGTCAATACCGAGTTTTTCTACTGTGAAGGTATGCTCTTTCTGACCTTCATTTTTCAATATCAATGTTATCGTCTTTCCACTCGGGATAGTGATGGTTTCTGGATTAAAGTAATCATCGTTCAACTGAACCTCCATGGCTTGCTGTCTTACCACGTCAGATTCGGCCAAAACACCGAGTGACCCTGAAGTTATCACACCGATAACCATCGCAAACAAAACGACCCATCCCGTTAACCAGTTTTTCATAGACATTTGCATTCACTCCTTTCACAAGTCATATTCTTTTCCAATTCATAAAATAATATCACTATTTTTTGTGAATTAATTATTATTTTTTCTTAATTTCAATTTTGGGAAGTCACAAATAGTTATGAACATTGGGAGAATCTTGAGTGCTGAGAGAAGAAAATAGCAGGCTTAACCAACACTAAATAACTTCTATGAAAGAAGCTTCTCGATTACGTCTCTCAATCAAATTACCGCACTTTACAAAATAGTATTGATACTAATAGAACAGTTCCAATCATATTCTTATAAGAGAAAACATTAAAAGGAGTGTTAAGTTAGTTGATAAAAGCTAAGGTTAGTTTACGGCCTATTGTTAGTAAGATAAATTTACCTACCGTTTTGAAAACAGCTATACTCCCAGGTGACTCATTTGAAAGCTTATTTATTGCAACCCAAGTAGGAGAGATCTTTTATATAAGGGATGAAGCTATACAGACTTTTTTAGATATTCGCTCACAAATCATAAAATTGGGTACGTCTGAACCAGGTGTTTCTCGCGGTGGATATGATGAACGAGGGCTGCTAGGGCTAGCGTTTCATCCAGAATTTTATTATAACGGTCTGTTTTATCTTCATTACTCCGTAGCTGGAACACAAGGACCAGGTGCACTTTCTGAACATTTTAAGCCTAACCCGTGTGATCCTAAAACTTCAAAACTAAAGTGGATAAATAGAGAAACTAAATATGATCATATTGATACAGTGGAAGAATGGATTTTCCAACCAAATGGTCAACCTCAAAAAAGACGGACGTTACTTAACTTAAGAAGACCATTTTTTAATCATAATGGTGTTAACAGCTTAAACTTTTCACCTGAAACTGGAAAACTTATCTTAACAATCGGAGATGGCGGATCAGGATATGACCCCTTTAATTTAAGTCAAGATGATATGGAGATTTACGGAAAAATAATTGAAATTGATGTAAGTAAGAATACATTCATCCATAATCCACCCGCAGTCACACGCTTTAATGAACTCCCTTCACCTATTCAGGAAACCCTTACGCTCATTGCCAAAGGAGTTCGCAATATAACGGGCATTTCATTTCAAAGATTTTATAGTCAGTACATCAAATATGTGGGAAACGTGGGACAAGACGTGGTAGAGTCTATTTTTTCATTCGTTCATTATAAGCCAATACCTGTTTCTCAACTTGTTCAAGCTTCTTTAATGAGAGCTAAACCCAGTCAAGAAGGATTTATTAACCTTGGATGGCGGGGATGGGAAGGAGATTTTCCAACTTCATTTATAAAAAGGTGTTCTGAAAATCCGGCTTTGGATGAGAAAATAATTGTTTATTACAATGAAGCAGTAAAAACTTCAGCGAGACGTCTTCAGCCTTTAACTAGTTATTTTCACAAAGATCCCCGCCCTAATAAATTCGGAGGGACCTCCCTTACAGGAGTTCAGCCATATATGGGAAATAAAATCCCTAGCTTAACAGGAAGCGTTATATTTACGGATATTGCCCAGGTTAAAGAATCTCAATCCCCAGTTAGAGGAGTTTTAGCTTATACCAGGACAGGTACAGATTGTAAGCTAAATGATTTTAATGTTGTGGAAATTGATTATAATTTTGGTTCTCAATCAGCTTACTACGTTAGTTTGGGAACGAACTTGGATCAAACGAGGCTTTATTTAGGAGTTTATGGCTCTATGAAAGTGTCTGACTTTAATCAAGGTACTGTTTTTGAAATTGTTCCATGATTTATATTTATAAAATTCGACTAAGCATTGGTTTCCCTAAAAAAATTATAGTTTAATTTTTCCAACAGCTATTTTATAGGAATGAGCAAATGAACTTTTTAGAAAATAAGAAATCCTTTAATCAATAAAGCCCATAAAAGATTCATTTTATGGGCTACAGTACCATACCTTTAGAAAGTACGACCTCTTTCTGTAAAAATAAATGCGACTTATTAGTCCTCCCTTTTAATTTCTTCATATATTACACGTAAGAGTTGATATATCCGGCAGTGATCTAAATCAATCTTTAACCCTTTATAATGTAAAAACAGTTAACCGAGGTGAAATTCATGTACTTTTTAAAGTCTCTTTCAAATGAAGTAAAATCTGCTCAGCTTTTTTTTAATAGACTATCTAAAACTAAGCAGCTTGTATCAGGCGCTCTTTTCGCCAGCTTAGCAGCCCTTTTTCAATCAGCAGGAGGTTTCTTACCCGGAATAGGAATGTTCATTAGTCCATTATCTACTGCACCCATTCTTTTTTGTTTTGTACTTTCGCTCCCTCTAGGGTTTATTACCTATATACTAACAAACCTGCTTCTTCTGATTATCCAGCCAAGTGAACTTATTATTTTTCCTTTTACAACAGGAATACTGGGAATAGGCATAGGAGCTGCTTTTTACTTTTTTAAAAAGAGATTGTACATTATTATAAGTGGTGCCACCTCATTAACTGTTGGGATTATTACCTTATTGTGCATCTTCAAATTCCCAGTGCTAGGTCCCGTGATCTCCAATAATTTTTCTCTTTGTACTACTGGTTTAATTTTTGTATTTACTTTCCTTTATAGTTGGATTTGGGTTGAGCTCAGCTTAGCTTATTTAAAAAAATTAAAAACATTTATTTTCTTTTAAAATAATGGAGAAATCGCAATCAGCTTTTTAGAAAAACGTCAATTAGGACAATCTCATCTGAATTTTTTAAGGCGCTTTTCATTATATTTTCAAATTCGGCTAAACTATTTGCCCGTTCTCCTTTAATTCCAAAGCTAGTTGCCAATTGAACAAAATCTGGGTTTGTAAAAGTTACTCCATAGCTCTTACCAAACTTTTTGTTCATCATTTCCTGCTCTATTTTTAATGTAGAGTCGTTTAAAACAATAATGATGAATGAAAGCCCTAAGCGCTTTGCCGTCTCTATTTCTGCAAAATTCATTAAAGCTCCTCCATCTCCAGTAATACAAATAACTGGATCATTAGGGCAAGCCAGTTTAGCTCCAATTGAGCCTGGTAAAGCAATACCCATGGAAGCTAAACCATTTGATATAATGAACTTGTTAGCGTTTTTGGGCTGATAAGTTCGGGCTATAGATACTTTATGAGCCCCTACATCTGAAATCACAATTGTTTCCTCTGAAGAGAGCTTGTCAATACTGTACAAGATATTCTCAATTGTCAAAGGCAGTAAATTAGTATCTATCTCTTTCTTTTCAATATGATAGGATTGCTTAATTTGTTTCTGAAGATTGCCAGAGGGCATCCACGGTTTAGAAGGGATATCCAGCTGATTGAATACGCGTAAAGTCTGCTTTATATCTCCAACCAATTCCACTTCTACAGGATAATATTCATCTATTTCTGCCGGTAAAGTATCTATATGTAAAATGGGTGTTTTTTCCGTGTTCCATTCTTTAGGTAATTTCTCGACAAAATCAAATCCCATTACAATAAGTAGGTCAGCTTCCTTTAAGCCTGGGAGCACTTCATCTTTTTCATTAAATCCAAACGTAAAGAAATTTTTTGGATGATCTTTAGATAATACACCTTTAGCCATATAACTATGGGTAACCGGTGATTGAAGGCGTTCAATAAATTGGTGAAGCTCATCCACGGCTTGCTGTCTAACAACGCCGTTACCGATAATAACAAAAGGTCTCTCATACTGCTTAATAAGAGTATTAGCAGCCTGAATTGACTCCATTATAGGTATACTTACGGGCATAGATGTAGGTGAAATAGGTTTAATGGGAACGATTTGAGCTGCTAAGTCTTCTGGCAATTCTACTACTACGGGTCCTGGCTTTTCCATTTGTGCAACTTTAAATGCTTTTCGAATAATCTCAGAAAGCGTTTGTGAATCTTTTATTTGAACACGCCACTTCGTTGTCGGTTCTACCATTTTAATAATGTCCATATATTGATGTGATTCTTTATGTTGTCTCCCCAAAGCAGCCTGTCCCGTTAATGCTACAACAGGAGAGTGGTCTAGCTTTGCACTAGATATTCCCGTCAATAAATTAGTAGCTCCAGGGCCTAATGTTGACAAACATACCCCTACCTTGTTTGTTAGCCTTCCGTATACATCTGCCATGAAAGCAGCTCCTTGCTCATGCCGAACATTCACGAATTGAATCTGTTTAGACTTGGATAAAGAATCAATAAAATCCAACGTCTCTTTACCAGGTATTCCGAAAATATATTCAACTCCCTCATTTTCTAAGCATTGAACAAGTGTATCCGTCACTTTCATATTGTTCGACCTCTCTTTAGATAGTATTCTGACAAGCTTATGTAAAAGAAATAGCTCATCAATTCTTATCTCGTTTTTTCTCGTTTCAACTAACCGAAACCCTAAATATATGGAATGGAATGAAATCATACTCACTAACTATTGTTTATAGTGTTACCATTAGGTTCTTATGTTAAATACATTTTTTAAAGAATGTATAAATAATTGGATGAGTCAACCTTTCATCCGTGTGAACTGATAGGGAGTGTGACAATACTCTATAAAGAATTATTATTAGAAAGTAACATTTTAAGGAATGTAAAAAATCCCATATACAAATAATAAGACGAATACTCGTCTAAATTGGAAGGAGCAGTTTTTATGAAAAGATTATTATGGATGGGATTTATTATGTTATTTTCGCTAAACATGCTGGTTGAACCAAGTAGTGCTCGTGCTGAAGCACAAGAATATCGTGTTAGTCAATCTCAGGTAACGTTTGAAAATGAATTCAGAAGACTTTGGATGGATCATGTATTATGGACAAGTAATTATATTACAAGTGCAACAACAGCAGGATCAGAAGACCAAAAACAGGTATTGGCAAGGCTATTAAAAAATCAGGAAGATATCGGGAATGCTGTGAAGCCGATATACGGAGAGAAAGCTGGGAACAAACTTACAGCTTTGCTTAAGGAACATATTGTGATTGCTGGAAAAATTGTAGATGCGGCTAAAACGGGAAAGAAAGCCTTGGTGAATCAATTAAACAAAGAATGGTATCGAAATGCTGATGACATAGCAGCGTTCCTTAGCCAGGCTAACCCTTATTTGAGAAATGAAGATTTGAAAAAGTTACTGTATATGCATCTAAAATTAGTGACAAATGATTTATCTGCAAGCTTAGAAAAAGATTGGGAAGCAAGAATCGTTGCAATTGATGAAGGAGTCTCACATATCATCTTAATGGCAGATACTATATCTGCGGGAGTTGTGAAGCAGTTTCCAGAGAAATTCAATAAATAATCTTAATAATCTCCGGTAGAACGCTGGAGATTATTTGAAATTTCTTCATGAAAAACTGTACCTGTAAAAACTCTTTTGATTGATGCCTACAGAAAACCTTATGTTTACTAAAGAGGGACATGTAGATATTCTGCATAAATCGTCATACCAAAAAAAGGTTTATTAAATTTAAACACTGGGTATTATCAAATCAAGACGATGTGTTAAAAGTACCGCCCTTGCATGGGGTGTGTCCTTCTCTATTCTATAAAAAAAATGGCGCCTCCAACGGCGTCATTTTTTATTTATAAACAAGTTTACGGATGCTTGTGCGAAAGTTGTATTTATATGAAAAAGGTACATAGATTTTTATCTAATAGAATCTATTTTTACACCACTATTTTTAAAAATTTTGAGTGAACTTCACTTTCTTTTGGACAGACCGGTCCCCGTGTGCTCTCTCATCTAATTTAGGTTCATATTTATGAATAGAATGTCCATTATGATGTAAATCGTCATACCTCCATCACCTTTTGATTGAAGTGAGTAATGATAAAGAAAGTTAGAAAGATCACATTAATTTAAGTTTAAGATGTCTCAATTGGGATAATATAATAAATAAGCTAGATTTAATGATAATCTGGTTTATTTTCTATATTCTAGGAGGCAACAAAAAATGGAACACGGTAAAGTGAAATGGTTTAATGCTGACAAAGGTTTTGGATTTATTGAGCGTGAAGGTGGAGAAGATGTATTTGTTCACTTCTCAGCTATTCAAGGTGAAGGCTTTAAATCCTTGGATGAAGGTCAAGAAGTGACTTTTGATATCGAACAGGGGCAACGTGGACCACAAGCGACAAACGTAAATAAAGCATAAAAATCTTTTAAAGAAAAAACAGACTCTATTTTCAGAGTCTGTTTTTTCTTTAAAAGATTTTTATATTAAAACTTATTCATTAATAATTATAGTTCATGTTTTTTACATAATGACTTTTTAAGATTGTCACTGATTCATTCGATACTCTTATAGTTACTATTTCTCCATTACTAAATATTTTCTCCCTCATAGCCCTTATCCTTTCTCGCATCAAAAGTAATCAGGGATTATTTTCTATACGTTTTCTTACGGCCTGCTGTTTCTTTTCTACCTCTATTTCTCTTACGTTCTGTTTTTGCCTTTTTATTACGAAGCGGTGCCACTTCAGTCAATTGGACAGGGGTCATATTTGATTCTTTTGTTAAGAGCTTTAAAGTGGCTGACAGTAAAGAAACAGAATCCACTTCTTCTAACAACTTTTCCGCCATTGGCTTATATTCCACAAACTCCCCTTTGTCGATAGCGGTCAAAACCTGGTGAATGATTGCTTCCTGATGCCCTGCCATTACCTCACTAGAAGTAGGAGGTGATTGTCTAGACATTTTGGTTTTCGTGACATCTTCGATCACTTTTAAGTGATTACGTTCTCTTGGAGTTATAAATGTAACTGCCAATCCCTTAGTACCTGCCCGTCCTGTTCGGCCAATACGATGAACATAGCTTTCAGGGTCCTGAGGAATATCAAAATTGTAGACGTGACTAACACCTGTAATATCAAGTCCTCTTGCTGCAACGTCGGTTGCAACCATAATCTCAATCGTATGATTCTTAAATTGACGAATCACATCGGCACGTTTGGATTGTGTAAGATCTCCATGAATGCCTTCTGCTGCATACCCACGCTTTTTTAGCCCTTCAGCAAGTTCATCCACACGTTTTTTTGTGCGTCCAAACACAATAGCAAGGTCTGGCGATTGAAGGTCTACGAGATTACAAAGAACATCAAATTTTCGATTCTCTGGAATTTCCATATACTGCTGCTCAATGTTCTTTACCGTTAGCTCCTTCGCTTTTACTTTTACGAGTTCAGGAGCGTTCATAAATTTCTGAGCTAGACTTTGTACTTGCTTCGACATGGTTGCTGAAAATAGTAAGGTTTGATGAGGAGAAGAGATGCCGCCAAGAATCGTTTGGATATCTTCAATAAAGCCCATATTTAACATTTCATCTGCTTCATCCAGAACAGCTGTACGAATATGATTTAAACGAATGGTTCTTCTTTTCATATGGTCCTTAAGGCGTCCTGGGGTTGCCGAGATAATATGCGGTCTGTTTTTAAGAGCTTTAATCTGACGATTAATATCTTGCCCTCCATAAATGGGTAGCGTTTTGACTCCTTTCACCTGTCCAATTCGATTTAACTCCTCAGCTACTTGAATAGCCAGTTCACGTGTCGGTGCTAAAACTATTCCCTGAATCCCTTCTTCACCAAGCTCAACCCGCTCTATAAGGGGGATGCCAAAAGCTGTTGTCTTTCCAGTACCGGTTTGAGCTTGTCCAATTAAATCTTTACCCGTCATAGCTATCGGAATAGCTTCAGCCTGAATCGGCGTAGCCTCTTCAAAACCCAAGTTATGAACGGCCTTTTCAATATCCTTGCTTAAATTAAAATCAGAAAATTTTTTCATTTTTTCATGCTCCTTCTCTTACTTAAATTCAGAAATGAGAAAAGTACTCTTTAACCAGAGCTGTTATTTATTCATTTCTGCGCATTGGAAATCAGTCTTATTATTCACGAACATCTTATTTTAGCGTATTTATACAAAGCGAATTCATGCCTTATTTTATCCGTGCTTTCGTGTATTTATAAATTTTTATAGGATGTATAAAGTGTGGTTTAATTTAGAAAGATATGGTTCTTACCATTTCTTTTTTAAAAGGTATACTATTTAGGAGGAGGGATGATGTAGTTATGTATTATAACCATAGGAAGAAAAATCAAGAGCTCTTACCTAAAGAACGAATAGAGATTTGGGAATGTGAATCAGAAGAATGTAATGGTTGG
>DATMFE010000258.1:0-16999 GCA_035556295.1 Ureibacillus sp. | reverse complement strand
AATCTGCTACTATGTTGAGATCAGTTACTCTAGACCGCAATCCTAAGTTTTCCGTAATTAAATTCCTACACAAGAGAAGTATTACTGGAAAATGGACATTCATTAATAATGATAAACCTTAGTTCCCATAAACTCTTAAGCACAAAAAACGCCTGCTCCAGTTTGAAAACTGGGCAGGCGTTTTATAAGTCTTACTTAATTCCGTATTTTTTGTTGAAACGATCCACACGTCCGTCAGCAGACGCGAATTTTTGACGGCCAGTATAGAATGGGTGACATTCGTTGCAGAACTCTACTACGATTTTTTCTTTTACTGAACCAGTTTCAAAAGTGTTACCGCAAGAGCAAGTTACTGTTGCAGTTTTGTAATCTGGATGAATTCCTTGTTTCATATTCGTTTTCTCCTCTCGCCCTGAACCATCCGGAACAGAGTATTATTCGAACTGCACCTTACATAGCCCGAATATGTCGACTAAATATGTGCACGTTTCATACTGAATTAGGATAGCATAATCAAATTAAATACTCAAGTATTAATAAAACATTTTATTAATTACCTATACTGGTAACAAATTCATCAACCACTTTGAGCGAATTCAACATCGGATTTATTCATCATAATTTAGTAAGGCAATTTTAGGGCAAACCATACAATTTGATAAAAACACAAGTAGCAGTAATATGTTACCCGCTACTTGTATTGAGTATTTATTTTATATTAAGCCTTTACCTTTTGTTGCCTTTTTCATTTCTTCATTTAATTTTTCGAAGAATTCTTCATTCGTTTTTGAACCACGAAGTTTCTTTAAGAAACGTTCTGTGAAGTCAGGAGCATCTGTAAATGTTTTGCGAATAGCCCACAGCTTTTCCAACTGTTCACTAGGAATTAACAGCTCTTCTTTTCGTGTTCCAGAACGACGAATATCAAGAGCTGGGAACACACGGCGTTCGGCTAAATTACGATCTAAATGTAATTCTAAGTTACCAGTACCTTTAAACTCTTCATAAATAACCTCGTCCATACGAGAACCTGTATCGACTAAAGCAGTTGCTAAAATTGTTAAGCTACCACCGTCTTCAATATTACGCGCTGATCCAAAGAATCGTTTTGGTCTATGGAATGCGGCTGGGTCAATCCCACCTGATAGTGTACGTCCACTTGGTGGAATAACAAGGTTATAAGCACGGGCAAGACGTGTAATTGAGTCCATTAAAATAATCACATCGCGTTTATGTTCAACTAAACGACGAGCACGTTCTAATACAAGCTCCGCCACTTTCACATGATTTTCTGGCAGTTCGTCGAAAGTTGAGCTCACGACATCAGCATTTACAGAGCGTTCAATATCTGTTACCTCTTCAGGTCGTTCATCGATTAATAGAACAATTAACTCTGCTTCTGGATAGTTTGTTGTAATTGCATTCGCAATCTCTTTTAAAAGTGAAGTTTTCCCTGCTTTTGGTGGAGCAACGATTAATCCACGTTGTCCAAACCCTACAGGAGCAACTAAATCCATAATGCGAGTAGATAATTTATTTGGTTCCGTTTCAAGTTTAATGTGACGGTCTGGGTAAAGTGGGGTTAACGCCGGGAAGTGTACACGTTCTTTGGCAATTTCAGGGTCTTCTCCATTTACTGCATCCACTTGTAATAAACCAAAATAACGTTCATTTTCTTTTGGTGGACGTACTTTTCCAGATACCTTGTCCCCATTTCGAAGATCAAAACGGCGAATTTGAGATGCGGAAATATAAATATCTTCTTTCGAAGGTGAATAGTTAATTGGTCGAAGGAAACCAAAACCTTCACTAGATACAATTTCAAGAACACCTTCCATAAAGAAAAAGCCTTCTTGTTCTGAGCGAGATTTTAAGATAGCAAAAATTAATTCTTTTTTTGTTAATTTACTATAATATGAAATTTTATAATCGCGCGCTAAAGAATATAACTCTTTTAATGTCATATTTTCTAACTGAGCTATTGTTAGTGCTGACATAGCATGACTCCAGTCTTTTTATTTTTTTGGTTTTAATTTTCTACACATTGGAATTGTTCTAATTGTAGGATTAAATGAAAGTTTTGTAGGAAGGATATCTGATAACTATAATATATTATCAAACATCGTAGTTTAGAAGTTATTTAAATACATCTCGGCGAATTTATGCAAGATTTTATCAAACAAGCTAGGATAAATTCCTTTAGAAATTCGCCGGATGTATACATCATTCAATAATTGTTTATTGCAACCAGATAAATTACTATTAGTTGCATTCAACTAATAACTTTTAAAATGAAGTTTCTACTGAACGAAGTTATTTAACATATCTTGGTTTTTTCTCAATATTATGGCGTCCTTCAACAAAGCGTACTGTTCCAGTTTTGGCACGCATAACTAAAGAGTTTGTTAAACAATAAGCCCCTTTATATTGAACACCTTTTAGCAACTCACTATCTGTAACCGCTGTAGCAGCAAAAATAGCATCATCACCTTTTACTAAGTCTTCCAAATATAAAACTTTTGAAACATCTTCAATACCCATTTTTTTACAACGTTCAAGTTGCGCATCATCTTCTGGTAATAGTCGAGCTTGGAAATCGCCACCTAAACATTTTAAGGCAACAGCAGAAATAACACCCTCTGGTGCTCCACCAGTACCAAACATGATATCGATACCTGTTTCGTCAAATGCAGTATTGATGGCAGCACTCACGTCACCATCTTGAATAAATTTAATACGTGCACCAGCAGCACGAATTTCATCCACTATATGTTGGTGGCGTGGACGATCAAGAAGGATCGCTACCACATCAGAAATATCTTTATTTTTAGCTTTCGCTACTGCATGTAAATTCTCAGTAACGGATGCATTTATATTAACTTTGCCTGCAGCTTCAGGACCAACTGCTAATTTTTCCATATACATGTCAGGTGCGTTTAATAGATTTCCACGATCTGCAATCGCTAGAACTGTCATTGCACCATTTGTTCCTTTTGCAACAATATTAGTACCTTCTAGTGGATCAACTGCGATATCTACTTGTGGTCCACCATTACGTAGGCCAAGTTCTTCACCGATATATAGCATTGGAGCTTCGTCCATCTCGCCTTCACCAATAACAACTGTACCATGCATAGGGATTGTATCAAATAAAGCACGCATTGCTGTAGTTGCTGCGTCGTCTGCTTCTTCTTTTAGTCCGCGTCCCATCCATTTTGCAGATGCAATTGCTGCTGCTTCTGTTACGCGAACTACTTCCATCGTTAAACTGCGTTCCATTTTACTATTGCCTCCTGATTCGGTAACCCGAATGTTATGTCACATCATTATTGTAACATAAAACAATTGTAGCATTCGTACAAATTTATTCTTTCATTTCGAGAGAACTCACTGCAATCGTTTCTCTTCTTATGTTAGCTCCTAATGAGTTTAATTTCTCTATTAGAGAGCTATAACCCCGTTCAATGTGGTGAATTTCGTGTATAACCGTTTCACCTTCAGCTAATAACCCTGCTAATACAAGTGCAGCACCAGCTCTTAAATCTGTTGCAGTTACACTTGAACCGTGTAAAGAAGTTGGACCTTGAATAATGGCAGTGTTTCCTTCTACTCTTGCATTTGCATTCATACGTCGCAATTCATCTATGTGTTTAAAGCGTGCTGAATAAATCGTATCCGTAACTTTTGATGTACCAACCGCTTGAGTCATTAATACAGAAAGTGGTTGTTGAACGTCTGTGGGGATGCCTGGATATACAAGAGTTTTTACATCGACAGCTTGTAAAGTATCCGTTCTCGGAATAAAGACACTTTCCTCGCCTTCAATAACTTTTACGCCCATTTCACGAAGTTTTGCAATTACTGCTTCTAAATGTAAAGGAATAATGTTATCGATAGTAATTCCATCACCAATTGCTGCGGCCATAATCATAAATGTTGCGGCTTCAATACGGTCTGGAATGATTGTATGTTTTGTTCCATGAAGCTCTTCCACACCATCAATTCTAATAACACTAGTACCTGCACCTTTAATGTTAGCACCCATATTCGTAAGAAGTGTTGCTACATCAATGATTTCAGGCTCTTTTGCAGCATTTTCTATAACCGTACGTCCTTTTGCTCGCACTGCAGCAAGCATAATATTAATTGTTGCTCCAACACTTGCTACATCCAAGTAAATTTTAGCTCCAATTAATTCATCGGCACGTAAGTATATTGCGCCGTGTTCGTTCGTCACTTTTGCACCTAATGCTTCAAACCCTTTAATATGTTGATCGATTGGGCGTGGTCCTAAGAAACATCCACCCGGTAAACCTACTACTGCTTTTTTAAATCGACCAAGCATCGCACCCATCAGGTAATAGGAAGCGCGAAGCTTCTTTACATTACCATTCGGTAAAGGGATAGCTAGCATATTAGTCGGATCAATAGTCATTTGACCGTTTTCAAAAGTCACTTCTCCGCCAATTTCTTCTAATAATGCTTTTAAAGTCCAAGCATCCGCAATTTCAGGAATTCCCCCGATTGCAACAGAAGAATTTGCTAAGATTGATGCTGGAATTAACGCAACTGCACTATTTTTGGCACCGCTGACTTTGATTGTACCTTTTAGACGATTCTCGCCAATGATTTTATAAACATCCATAACGCGTTCTCCCTCGTAATTGGAAAGTTTCCCAAATTAATAGTCAACTTCAACAATTTTTGTATTTGTACCTAAGTGTGAAATTTTAGATTTCACTAAAGTGAGGCACGAAACGAGATTTCTTTATATTTGAAAAACACTTTTCGACCATAGAAAGATACATATTAATTCAAAATAAGTAAAGATGATAGCTTTCTTAAGCGGCCATCCATTGATTTACTTCAGGCAGCATATAGGTAGAAATAAAGTTTTTCTTATACGGATTCCAAAAAATTCATTGAGATCCGTGAAAAATTTTTATTTAAAACATCATACCAATATTATTGACCTTCGCGCTTTTTCCAATCCTCTAAAAAGGCTTCAATACCTTTGTCAGTTAGTGGGTGATGGAATAATTGTTTTAATACTTTAAATGGAGTCGTAGCAATATCCGCTCCAGCTAATGCAACATCAGTAATATGTCCCGGATGACGAATTGAAGCAGCAATAATTTCAGTAGGAATATCATGCATCGCAAAAATATCAGCAATTGTAGAAATTAATTCTGTACCACTTTGTCCTATATCATCTAAACGACCAACAAAAGGAGAAACATAAGTAGCTCCAGCACGTGCAGCCATTAATGCTTGGTTTGCACTAAAAATTAAAGTGACATTTGTTTTAATGCCTTTTTCAGAGAAAAATTTACATGCTTTTAATCCATCTGGCGTCATTGGTAATTTGACTGTGATATTTGGAGAGATCGCTGCTAGTTCTAAACCTTCTTTAATCATCCCTTCCGCATCAAGAGAAATCACTTCTCCGCTAACCGAACCATCTACAAGTTCAGCAATCTCACGAAGGCGATCATGGAAAGAAATATTAGCTTCTTTTGCAACTAGTGATGGATTCGTAGTTACTCCTGAGATAATTCCCCAAGAGTGGGCTTCTTTTATTTCTTCAAAATTTGCTGTATCAATAAAAAACTTCATGTGTTTTTACCTCCTGTATTTTACTGGAAGACATTATTTAAAATAAAGAGAAGAGCTGATTGAACCACTTCAATCAGACACTTCTCCTCTTTTTGGTCATTCATTCTGTTTTAAATGAATTAAGAAAAGCAGTGTATATGTTATACATATTATTTACTTATTTGGTCATTCAAGCAATTGACTGTTGAGAACTTAGTTAAGCTAAAACATGTCTGAATGAAGTGAAATAATAATTTTTTCTGCTTTCTAATTTCCAGTGTAACCATTTTTTTGTTTAGGCTTACATATATGTTCAAAAATTATACAAAACTTTGCCATATCAATTCATAATATAACATATGCTTCTTATGTGTTTTGTGTCAAATGCCCACTGTTTGAAGTCCCAAGTAGCATTATGCTTTTTGAGAGCTTCCAAATTCACGCATTTTACCAATAACCGTTGTTTTAATAGCTTCACGTGCCGGAGCTAAATATTTACGTGGGTCATATACTTTTTTGTCATTATCTAAAATTTCACGAATTACTTTTGTTGCTGCAATTTGGTTTTCTGTATTCACGTTAATTTTTGCAGTACCTAAAGAAATTGAACGTTGAATGTCTTTTGTTGGGATTCCTGTACCACCATGTAATACAAGAGGAAGATCTGTTAAGTTTGAGATTTCTTCCATTTCAGTAAAACCTAAATTTGGTTCACCTTTGTATGGTCCATGAACTGATCCTAAAGCTGGTGCTAAGCAATCGATTGCAGTTTGCTCAACAAGCGCTTTACATTCCTGAGGATCTGCATAAATGATTCCACCAATTACTCCATCTTCGTCCCCACCAACTGAGCCTAATTCTGCTTCTACAGAAACACCTTTTGCATGAGCATATTCAACTACTTGTTTTGTAATTTGTACGTTTTCTTCAAATGGATGATGAGACGCATCAATCATAACTGATGTGAAGCCTGCATCAACCGCTTCTTTACATTTATCGAAACTTGAACCGTGGTCTAAGTGAATTGCAACAGGTACAGTAATTTTGTAGCTTTCCATTAATCCTTTTACCATATGAACTACAGAAATAAATCCGCCCATATATTTTCCTGCGCCTTCAGATACACCAAGGATTACTGGAGACTTTTCTTCTTCTGCCGCTTGTAAAATTGCTTGAGTAAATTCTAGGTTATTAATGTTAAATTGACCTACAGCATACCCTTCACTTTTTGCTTTTATTAACATTTCTTTCATTGATACTAATGGCATTATGAAAATCCTCCTGAAGATTGAATTTTATTTTAAATATTCCATTTCATATTATCAGAAAGGCTGTTGTCTCACAAGTAAGGAGACAACAGCCTTTTATGCACCGAAAGAGAGCAGCGACATACGTAAAAACACCGTTGTTTAGTATTCTGAAGTTAACTTGTTAGCATTACTTAACATTAGAAACAAATCTGTTATATCACAAACTAGCTGGATAAGTAAGTTGCATGTTCTATATCGAAAGTTTACGATAGTTTGCAAGAAGTTTGTTACCATTTCTTATTCTTGGAAACCCAATGATATTAATGATGATTTCACCTTTAAATAAAAAGGATAACCAATAGTGGAGTAAAAATCAGATATAAACCTCTTTTTTTACACTTTCGATTAACTCGAAAATATTAAATGGTTTAGTGAAAAAGTGAGATACACCATGTTGGAAGGCTTCTTTAATGACCATATTTTCTGAGAATCCTGACATCATAATAATTGAACTTTCCTGTTTTATTTCTCGAAGTTTCTTAATGATTTCTATTCCACTCATATCTGGAATTTTCATATCAACTAATACACAATCTATATTTCTTTCTTTTGCAATTCGAAGTGCTTCTGCACCAGTAGATGCAAGATGAACGAAGTAACCCTCTTTATGAAAAACTTCACTTAATAATAATCTTATTCCTTGATGATCATCTATTATTAATAGTTCCTTTTCCATCTAATCCCCTACTTCATTATGTACTTTTTACTTTCTCCTTTATCACTTCCCCTTTATTCAATGAATAAAACATTTAATTAACCTCCTAATGATGAGTTGTATTTCATTGATGTTTATTGAATGGAGAAATATCAATAATTCTTTCGAATGTTAATTTTTCAGCAATCACTTTATAATACTTTTTGAGGTGAACAGAAATTGAAAATACTTACAACCCAGTTAACAGGATTATTGCAACGAATCTCTCAAAGTGAAGAAGAAGCGATTGAAGAAACTGCACGCTTGCTTGCACAAGCCTCAGTTGGTCAGGGGAAGGTTTATTTTGCATGTTTTGATGGACTAGAAGGTGTTGAATTAAATGCATTAAAAGAAGCAGAACCATTTTATCAGTTAGCAAAATGGACTCCTGACACGCCAATCACTGATGTAGATCGTGTTTGTATATTTACTAAAAGTAGTCAAAATGAAGAGGCAATTGCCCTTGCTAAGCAGTTGTCAGAAGAATTTATTCCATTCGCAGCTGTCGCTAGTGAAAAAGCAGAAGAAGCAAATTCATTAAGTGAACTTGCATATACTTATATTTCGATGAAAGTTAGAGGTGGTATTTTACCACATCCAACTAAGTTGGGGGAACGTACTTTAATTCCGCATATGTTTGCTGCCCTTTTTGTTTATGAAGCAATTAAATTAAGTTACGATGAAATTATTTTTGATGATGATGAATTATAAGAATCAAGAAATGAAGGACATTCTGGGGCGATTTCGCTTTAGGATGTCCTTCATCCACATTTTTCAGCCCATTTCACAAAAAAACCTCCAAATGCACATTAACATTTGGAGGTTTTCGTGTATTATTCGATTATTTATTAAAATGGAATGCTGCGCCAACAAATTCACGGAATAGAGGTTGTGGACGTTGTGGGCGAGAAACGAATTCTGGATGGAATTGACATGCCATAAAGAATTTTTTCTCTGGTAATTCAATAATTTCAACTAGACGGTTGTCAGGGCTTGTCCCAGAGAACACTAAACCTTCTGCTTCCATCGCTTCACGGAATTCATTGTTGAATTCATAGCGGTGACGGTGACGTTCATAAACTAATTCGTCATTGTAAGCTTCCATAGCACGAGATCCTTCCGCTAACTTACATGGATATAATCCTAAACGTAGTGTTCCACCTAAATCAATTTCATCGCTTTGATCTGGTAAGAAGTCAATGATTGGATATGGTGTTTCTTTGTTTAACTCTGTAGAATGTGCGCCTTCTAAACCAAGAACGTTACGTGCAAATTCAACAGTTGCTAATTGCATCCCTAAACAAATTCCTAAGAATGGAATATCGTTTTCACGAGCATATTGAATCGCAGTAATTTTCCCTTCGATTCCACGGTCACCAAATCCACCCGGCACTAAAATTCCGTCTGCATCTTTTAATAGTTCATGTACATTTTCGCCAGAAACATGTTCTGCATTAATCCAGTCTACTTCGATTTCTGAATCATACACATAACCTGCATGCTTCAAAGCTTCCACTACTGAAATATAAGCATCTTGAAGTTCAACATATTTCCCAACAAGCGCGATACGTGTTTTATTTGAAAGGTTTTTCACTTTGTGTACAAGCTCTTTCCAGTCAGACATATCTGCTTCTGGAGCTTCAATATTGAAATGTTCTAAGACAATATCGTCAAAATCTTGTGCATGTAAGTTTAAAGGAATTTCATATAAGTGTTCAGCATCACGTGATTCAATGATATCTCGAGCTGTAACATCACAGAATAATGCTAACTTTTCTCTCATTTCTTGGGAAACAGGTTGTTCAGTACGTACAACTAAAATATTTGGTTGAATACCTAAAGAACGTAATTCTTTAACTGAGTGTTGTGTAGGTTTTGTTTTTAATTCACCTGCTGCAGCAATATATGGAATTAACGTACAGTGAATATACATAACGTTTTTGTGACCTAAATCCGATTTCATTTGACGGATTGCTTCAAGGAATGGAAGTGATTCGATATCACCAACTGTTCCCCCAACCTCTGTAATAACGATATCCGCATTTGTTTCACGGCCTGCACGTTGGATACGATCTTTAATTTCATTTGTTACATGAGGGATTACTTGAACTGTTTTCCCGTTGTAATCGCCACGGCGTTCTTTAGCAAGAACTGATTGATACACACGACCAGAAGTTACTGTAGAATGTTTTCCTAAGTTGATATCAATAAAACGCTCGTAATGTCCTAAGTCTAAATCCGCTTCTGCACCATCATCTGTTACGAACACTTCACCATGTTGGTAAGGGCTCATTGTACCTGGGTCAATATTTAAATATGGATCAAATTTTTGAATTGTTACTTGAAGTCCACGGTTTTTTAGCAATCTTCCTAGTGATGATGCTACAATACCCTTCCCTAATGATGAAACTACTCCACCTGTTACAAAAATATACTTTGTCATTTGTTTGTTCCTCCTCTTTTACGATTAAAAGTAAGAAAAGCTTGAGATCCTCGTTTCGCTTTTACATTAAAGCCTCTTCTACGAGTTTTTCATAGCCATACCTAAACATCTCTATTTACTTTTCTTTTGATTTTTCTACGATGTGAATGGAAGGGCTTTTGGCAATTTGCACATCCTATATGTAAACCGACACCATAGAGTGTCATTGTTTTAATGAAAACAAAAAAAGCTCCTCCTGCATATCATTTGCAGGGGGAGCGATTAATAATCACGGCCATTCTCCTTTTTTCAAGGAGCCCAAGTAAAAGATTAATCGTAACCGTAATAGAAGTCAAGATTAATTTCAGAATAGGGCTTATTACCTACTATTCTTCTTCTTCCTCGAGTGCCTCATCTTCATCAATAATAAATGCATCTTCATCGTCGATTAAGTCTTCATCGATTTCAGTATCTACATCCACATCAACATCAACGTCTACATCAACGTCCACGTCAACATCTGCATCTACATCGATGTCGTCGATATCTTCATCGAAGTCGATGTCTTCATCATCAACATCCTCTTCTTCGTCAACGAATTCGTCTAAATCTTCTTCGAATACTAAATCGTCTTCATCAATTTCGATTTCTTCTTCGTCCTCATCAAGAAGAGCAGATTTCGCTTTTCTTTTACGAGATTTAACAGTTGGAGCTGTTTCTTCTTCAATTGTTTCAATTTTATACCATTCACGAAGACCCCATGTGTTTTCGTTATTTAATAAGAAACGTCCGTCTACGTTCATATCTGTATAAAATTGAACTAAACGAGTTTGGATTTCTTCATCAGATAAACCATTTAAATTTTGAATTTCTTTTAAAAGATCTAAAAAAGCAAAAGGAGATTTTCTTTCTTCTAATAGTGCGTACGCTAGATCAATTAAGGATTCTTCTACTAGTTGTTCTTTAGTTAATTCACGAAGGTTCAATTCGTGCACGTCCTTTCCTTAATACATTACTCACGACAAACGAGTTTGCAATAATAACCATTATATACAAAGTGCTATAATCTATGCTAGTTTGATTTACTGTTTTTTATTTTATTAATTTCAATAAATGCTATTGTGAAAAAATATGCAGATAATATTAGAAACGGAATTGCACCTTTTCCACTATCATAAATAAGAAACGTAGTAAATACACAAGCAATAATGAAGAAATAGTGGATGAATCTGATCATAGATGCAGCCTGCCTTCTCTATGTTTAACGAATATAAATCGTATTTATTTCAATAATAAACATACCACTGATTATAAGGTTTTGCTTTACTAATTTATCACATTTCCTATTATTTTTTTACATATTTCTTCTATATTGTCCGCCCACTTCGTATAATGCGTTTGTAATTTGACCTAAACTAGCAACTTTCACTGTTTCCATTAACTGTGCAAAGATATTCCCACCTGTTAAAGCAACCTGTTTTAATTGCTCTAATTCTACATGACATTGCTGTTCATTTTGCTTTTGGAATTCTTTTAAGTTATGAATTTGAAGTTCCTTTTCTTCTTTTGTTGCACGAGCAACTTCTTTGGAATCAATTTCAAAAGCTCCTTGTGCGTTTGGATTGATATAAGTATTTACCCCAATAATCGGAAGTTCGCCAGAATGTTTTAAATGCTCATAGTACATTGACTCTTCTTGGATTTTTCCGCGCTGATATTGCGTTTCCATTGCGCCAAGTACTCCGCCACGATCATTGATTCGCTCAAATTCTTCAAGAACTGCCTCTTCAACTAAATCCGTTAATTCCTCAATAATAAAGGATCCTTGCATTGGATTTTCATTTTTAGATAAGCCATGCTCTTTTGTAATAATCATTTGGATTGCCATTGCACGACGTACTGATTCTTCTGTTGGCGTTGTGATTGCTTCATCGTATGCATTTGTGTGTAAAGAATTACAATTATCTTGCAATGCCATTAACGCTTGTAATGTTGTACGAATATCATTGAAATCCATTTCTTGAGCATGAAGCGAACGTCCAGATGTTTGAACGTGATATTTCAATTTTTGAGAACGTTCATTTGCACCGTATTTATCTCGCATGACAATTGACCAAATTCTTCTTGCTACACGACCTATCACTGAGTACTCAGGATCTAAACCATTAGAGAAGAAGAATGATAGATTTGGAGCAAAATCATCAATATGCATTCCGCGACTTAAATAATACTCCACGTAAGTAAAACCATTCGATAACGTGAAAGCAAGCTGTGAAATTGGGTTAGCACCAGCTTCTGCAATATGGTAACCAGAAATAGATACTGAATAATAATTACGCACTTTATGGTCTATGAAGTATTGTTGTATATCGCCCATCATTCGAAGTGCAAATTCCGTAGAGAAAACACATGTATTTTGACCTTGGTCTTCTTTCAAAATATCCGCTTGCACTGTACCGCGCACAACTTGAAGTGTTTTTTCCTTCACATCAATAAATTCTTCAAATGTTAGTGTTCGGCCAAGTTCTTCCTCTTTTATTCTCACTTGCTGATCAATCGCTGTATTTAAGAACATTGCCAATATGATTGGTGCTGGTCCATTGATTGTCATTGATACAGATGTACTTGGTGCACATAAGTCAAATCCAGCATAAAGCTTTTTCATATCTTCTAGAGTACAGACACTTACACCAGATTCTCCTACTTTGCCATAGATATCAGGGCGATAATCTGGATCTTCTCCATAAAGTGTTACTGAGTCAAAGGCTGTTGAAAGTCTTTTTGCATCATCATCTTTTGATAAATAATGGAATCGTTTATTTGTTCGTTCTGGTGTCCCTTCTCCAGCGAACTGACGCTTTGGATCTTCTCCTTCGCGCTTAAATGGAAAGACTCCTGCAGTATACGGAAATTCCCCAGGAACGTTTTCAGCATATACCCAACGTAAGATTTCACCATAATCTTTAAACTTCGGAAGTGATATTTTAGGAATCTTTGTTCCCGATAAAGAAGTAGTTCTAAGAATTGTTCGAATTTCTTTATCTCGAACTTTTGTAATGAATTCATCTCCAGAGTAAGCTTCCTTAAGTTTCCCCCAATTTTCGATGATGCGTATTGATTCTTTTGTTAGTTGATTTTTCACTCCATCTGCCAATGAAGTTAATGAGGTTAATAGTGCATCAGCATTCGGATTATCAATTCGAACCGCTTCAATAGCTCCTTCTAGTTGATACAGTTTTCGTGCAAGTTCTACTTGCTGTCCAGCGTGTTTATGATAATTTCGGACTGTATCTACGATTTCTCTTAAATAATATCTTCGATTCGTAGGAATGATAATATCCTGTTTTTGTGTTTTCGAAAATTGTTCATATGATGTTTGCCAATTATAGTTAAACTTTTCATTGACCTTCGCTACTAATGCAGCAAATAAAGAATTTGTCCCTTTATCGTTAAACTGACTTGCGATGGTACCATAAACAGGCATTCGGTCAAGGCTTTCAGACCATAACCCATGGGAACGTTGATATTGTTTTTGGACTTGCTTTAATGCATCTTCTGAACCTTTACGTTCAAACTTATTGATGACGATTAAATCTGCATAATCAATCATATCAATTTTTTCAAGTTGCGTTGGCGCACCAAATTCACTTGTCATCACATACATGGAAAGGTCGGTATACTTTGTAATTTCTGCGTCCCCTTGCCCAATTCCACTTGTCTCTACAATAATTAAGTCATACCCAGCTGCTTTCACAACAGTTAGTACATCACCAATTGATGCTGACAGCTCAGTTCTAGAACCACGAGTTGCTAAGCTTCTCATATAGACACGATTATCAAATATTGCATTCATTCGGATACGGTCACCAAGTAGTGCTCCGCCTGTTTTTTGTTTTGTTGGATCTACAGATATGATTGCGACTGTTTTATCAGGGAACTCTCTTAAAAATCTACGGATTAACTCATCTGTTAATGATGATTTTCCTGCCCCTCCGGTACCAGTAATACCGAGAACCGGTGTATTCTTATTTTTCTTTTTCGCTTCTTGAATCAATATTTCGATTTCTTCTGTTCCACCAATTTCTGCAGCTGTTATTAAATTGGCTAAAATTTCAGGTTTGTTTGTTGATAATTGGTCAAGTAGATTTAAGTAATCTCCTTTAAGGGTTGAGAAATCTGCTCCTTCAACCTGTTTGTTAATCATTCCTTGAAGGCCTAATTTCATTCCATCTTCCGGTGAGAAGATTCCAGCTATACCATAGTCATGCAGTTCTTTTATTTCACGTGGAAGGATAACTCCCCCACCACCACCGTATATTTTGATGTGAGGTGCACCTTTTTCGTGTAGCAAGTCATACATATATTTAAAGTATTCGATATGACCACCTTGATAGGAGGATACAGCGATTGCTTGAGCATCTTCTTGAATTGCCGCATTGACTACTTCTTCGACAGACCGGTTATGACCAAGGTGGATTACTTCTGCTCCGCTTGCCTGCAGAATTCTTCTCATAATATTAATTGATACATCATGACCATCAAATAAACTCGATGCCGTCACAAATCGTACGTGATGCTTCGGATGATATACCCCATTTTCTACTTGTGCATTTTCTAGTTTCACCATACGACTTACCCCTTTCTTTGAACGTAAATTCATGATAATGAAAACAAACACCGCTATCCGCAATCGTTTATACGTATGCTACTAGCGGTGTCAGTTCGTTGGATTCTTCGTTAAACGTAAATAAGTTCCTATTTCTTATCCCCAAAAAAGTTATACAAATCTACTATTCTTGAAAAAAACATATACCTGAAAGGAATAGTTTTGTTTGATCTTCTACATATTCCTCAATCGTATATCTCTTTTTTAAAGCCCATTTTCGAAAAGCCCATGCTTGCCCTTGAACAACGATATGGTTGGCTGCTAAGAATACTTCCTTATCTGTTAATCCTTTATCCCCAATTGGTAAACAGCTTTTGATAATTTTCTCAAACAAACTAACCATTTCAAGTTCCTTATCAAAAACATAATGCATAGCTTCTTTTGAAAGTGACTTTGTTTCTTGATACATAATCGTAAATTCATCATTCATACTATCAATCAAGTAAAAATATTGTTTAATCGCTTCTTTCAATTCCTCAATTGTCCCAGTATTTGATGTGATCATACTGAGCTGTTGTTTAACTTGGTCATAGATAGAATCACAGACTAAGTAAAGGACATCTTCTTTCGTTCGGATGTACTCATACAACGTGCCAATACTAAATCCAGCTGCTTTTGCGATTTCTCTTGTTGTTGCCCGATGAAACCCCTTTTCTCTAAATAGATTTACCGCCCCGCGAACTATCTGGAGTCGTCTTAACTCAATGAGGCTTTCATCTTTTACAGAAGTTTGGACAACAATTTTATCTTTTTCAGCCATAAATTACTTTGTGATAAGTCGAGAGATGACAAGACGTTGAATTTCTTGTGTACCCTCGTAAATTTGTGTAATTTTTGCATCTCGCATAAAGCGTTCTACTGGATATTCCTTTGTATAACCATAACCACCAAATACTTGTACTGCTTCCGTTGTCACTGACATTGCAGTGTCACCAGCCATAAGTTTTGCCATTGCTGAGGCTTTACCATAAGGAAGGTTATTAGATTCTAACCAAGCTGCTTGGTATGTTAAAAGTCTTGATGCCTCTACAGCTGTAGCCATATCCGCTAACTTAAATGACACTCCTTGATTTGCAACAATTGGCTTTCCAAATTGAACGCGCTCTTTTGCATAGTCAACGGCTGCATCCAATGCACCTTGTGCAATACCAACTGCTTGTGCAGCGATACCATTTCGTCCACCATCTAATGTTTTCATTGCGATGATAAAGCCATCGCCTTCATTTCCAAGTAAGTTTTCTTTTGGTACTCGGCAATTTTCGAAAATGATTTCTGTTGTTGGAGATGAACGAATCCCCATTTTCTTTTCTTTTTTCCCAACTTTAAATCCTGGGAAGCTAGATTCAACAATGAAAGCACTTGTTCCTTTATGTTTTGAAGTTGGATCTGTTACAGCGAAGACAACGTAAATTTCTGCTTCTCCACCGTTTGTAATAAAAATTTTCGATCCATTTAAAACGTATTCGTCACCATCAAGTTTTGCTGTAGTTTTCATACCACCAGCATCACTACCAGAACCTGACTCCGTTAAACAATATGCACCGATTTTTTTACCTTCTGCCATTGGGCGTAAATATTGTTGTTTTTGCTCTTCTGTTCCGAATTTATAAACCGGCCAACCAGCAAGTGATGTATGAGCAGAAAGTGTTACACCAGTTGATGCACATACACGTGATAGCTCTTCAACAGCTATACAGTAAGCTAGATAATCAAAACCAGCACCACCATACTCTTCTGGCCAAGGAATTCCTGTTAGGCCAAGCTCGGCCATTTTATCCCATATAGCACGATCAAATGTTTCGTTTTCATCTCGTTCTGCTGCAGTTGGAGCTACCTCGTTTACTGCAAATTCTCGTATCATTGCTCTTAATTGTTCATGTTCCTCTGAAAGTTGAAAGTTCATCATTTTCCCCCCGATTGTTTGGGTACAAGAGGCACCTCTACAATTACAATAAATTGAATTGTTGGCGTGCCGAGCACCACTTTTATAGATTTTTGCTAATTACGATTTTTTGAATTTCACTTGTTCCTTCGTATATTTCTGTTATTTTTGCATCGCGGAAGTATCTTTCTACCGGATAGTCTTTTGTATAGCCGTAGCCTCCGAACACTTGAATCGCTTCTGTTGTCACCTGTACAGCAGTTTTTGAAGCAAAAAGTTTTGCCATAGAGGATTCTTTACTACAAGAAACCCCTTTCTGTTTTAACTCACAAGCTCTGTACACTAGTAATCTAGCTGCTTCTACCTTTGTTGCCATATCTGCTAATTTAAAACCTACACCCTGTTGTTCGGAGATTGGTTTTCCAAACTG
>DATMFE010000257.1:0-3495 GCA_035556295.1 Ureibacillus sp. | reverse complement strand
ACTGCACCAGCCGGTATCGCAATGGTTAATGCATTTGCGAGTTTGGGGGGCTTTGTTGGCCCGATGATCTTTGGGCAGTTAGCTATTTCAACCGGGATGTTCACGCTTGGTACGTTAATTATTCTTGGTGGTGCGGTTATTCTAACGTTGAAGAAAAAAGGATTAAGTGTGGTAAGTGAAAAAGAGACTGAGGTAAAAACTATTTCTTAAATAATAGTTATGTAAAGTTAGCTAAAACACTAGATTGGGAAGCGGCAACGCGAGATGAAGCTAGAGAATTGATAGACATTTAAAATGTAAGAATATTACTAAATCTTAAATAGAGGAATTTTACAGTAGGGATGATTACTTAAAGTATAGAGGAGATGTTGAAGAATGGTCGTAGAGTATTCGTTTAGAGTAAAGTGGGGAGATACGGATGCTGCAGGAATTGTATTTTATCCCAATTTTTATAAATGGATGGACGAAGCCACACATGAGTTTTTAGCTGCTATTGGATATCCAACTTCTACCTTATACGCTGAACAGCAAGTCAGTGTCCCGCTGCTTGAAGCGAATTGCCGGTTTAAGAGTCCGTTATTTTTTGAAGATCATGTGACCGTTCACAGTAAAGTCGTGGAATTGCACCAAAAAGTGTTCAAAATAAGCCATACGTTTTTCAAAGAGGAAAAAATCGTCGCAGAAGGGTATGAAGTTCGCGCTTGGACATCGTTTAAAGAAAGGCCAAAGGCTTATCCGATTCCAAATGAAGTACGAGAAAAAATGATGCCTGAAAATGCCGAGATAGTAAAGAGTTGAAGCATACGTTGAAGCCATGTTAGAAGCAAGGTAAAGGTATTTTCAGATTGTGCCATTTCTTTTGTGATTATATTTATAAGATAAACAAAGGGAAGTGTTATAAAGAGAAGAGAATCTATTCCTAATATTAGGGAATATTGATTCTCTTCTTTTTGATTTAGGTAATTTTATATGAATCCGCATCTGTTAATGATCCAAAACCATAAATTACTTCGTAAATGGGCAACGAGTTCTGAGTAATTTCTTTTACGGATAGTTGCAAAATTTGCGAGTATTTATTGTTTTAAATGGAATATTAAAGAGCAGAATAGGTGTTTTGTAAAGGGAACGAAGGGTTTAATGTATTTAAAACTTTTTTAATACTGTAACAACCAATTATTTTGGAAGAACAGAATCAATTAAGAGGTGAATAATGGCTTGGCTAAAAGTAGCTAATACGGATGATGTTAAACAGATTGGCGACATGAAGGAGATTAATGTAAGCGAACAAAGTCTAGTTCTATTTAAGATAGATGAAGGTTATTTTGTTACTTCTAATCTTTGTACGCATAGAAAACAGTATTTAACAGATGGTTCAGTAGATGGAAGTGCAGTGAATTGTCCAAGGCATGGCGGAAAATTTGATATCAAAACGGGAGAGCCATTAGCTGGTCCATGTTATACAGCTTTAGAGACGTACCCTGTCGATATTCGAGATGACGAAGTGTGGATTGATATATAAAACTAGGTGGAGGTAATCGTAACGATGGATAAACAAATTTGGTTCAGAGATTTACATGATTTAGACCTTGAAGATTTAGTTCAATTAAAATGGAATATTAGTCAGGGATTCTTCCCTGATGCAGACTGGCACCAAAGGCCAAATCCTCAAAATCCTGAAGGTATTACTATGGACGAATGGTTGAGCATTCTTGAGAAGGAATTTGTCAGACTAGGTATTTAGTTTTAATAAGAGATTGATGAAGATGAAAAGGATAAAGATAAAAGCAGTGTAATTTCGAATTGTGAAATCCACTGCTTTTATATCCATTTACCTTCTAGTTATCTATGTTTTCCCTCAACTATTGAATTCTAAGAATCCTCTTTTTCCTCATTTTATCCAGGTTCTACTTTTGTATTTTTTGTAAGATAAAGAAAATACCAAAAAATGTATTCGGTTATATCTGAATTCTGTAGGAATATATGCTTTCTTATTTCACGTTCTTCATCAAATAGCTTGTATTGTTCTTCTAATCTTAAAATATTACTTTCTAATTGTTTTAGTTGATCTTGAAATGACTTTTCTATCGTCTCATTAGAAATAGCCGTTTGCATGAGAAGCGACATATTTTGAAAAACAGTATGAACTTTCTCTATATAATAATGTTTCTTGTAATTTGGCGAGAGAATGAAAATATTCACTAATAAGGCGGACGTTATCTCAATTTAAATAATTCCAAAGCGATGCAGAGCATAGATTAAATCCTCATTTCCGTGTGCACTCATAATTGCGAGTACGGTAACTAATGTAAGTGAAATGGTCTCCCCCATTTTTAATTTTAAACGTATTAAAATGACAATAATCATAACAAGACCGATGTCAAACGGACCATTTCTGAGAAAGTGCAAAGCGATTAATGCAATAATGACGCCTAAGGGATTAGTTTGTACTTGATTCTAGATATATTTTCATGTTCGGTAAATCGACGGTTGGATAGTAAAAATAGCAGCTATTTCAGCAAACATCACTGATTCAAGATCAAATAAAGAACAAATATATAAAGAGAGTGTAGAGTGTAACAACAATTCCTGTTTTAATAGCTCGTGGGCCTAACTTCGCAATGCTCAAATCCTTAGTTTCAGACGAAAGTCTAATTCAAATCTTCTTGACTTTATAAATTACCATTTCCGATATACGGAGCAACATACATTTTATTTATTTTGGATTAATATTTACCTTTTGGTAATATATGTTTTTAATGGATGCGAAATAGAAGAAATATGAAAAGTTATTGAAGAAGAAATAGATGTAGCTCAAATGAAAAAGACTGTCCCTAATAGTCATCGAATAGTGATGGCGTAAAGGTTCAGTCTTTTTTGTTTTCTTTTTTGATATTGGCTTATTTTCCAATATAAACACACGTAACTTCATTTTTTGGGATAACTTCATTTTTTCAGGATAACTTAGAAATAAAATCTTAAACAAGAGAGGAGTACATGTATGAACATAAAATGGTCTTTATTAGTTATTTTCTTTGTCATAGTCACTGTACTGACTGGCTGTGACCCATTAATGGTTCTAGATCCTAAAGGACCTCAAGCCCAAACGCAAGCTAATGTGATTTGGATATCTATTGCGATAATGTCAGTTATTACTATTGTTGTTTGTGCATTTTTGGTTTTTGTGTTGGTAAAATATCGTGACTCTAAATTACCTAAAGATTATGAACCTCCCTACATTGAAGGGAATCACCTTGTTGAGTCAATTATTGTTGGGGTTCCAATTTTAATTGTCATTTTCTTCTCGGTAGTTACTATCATTTCCAACAATAAAGTAGAAGCCACTCCAGAGAAGTACAAAGGGCAAGATCCATTAGTAATTTACGCTTCAACATCTGATTGGAAGTGGCATTTTAGTTATCCGGAGAATGGGATAGAAACTGTGAACTACCTGTATATTCCGACAAAACGACCACTTGAATTTAAACTGTATTCATT
>DATMFE010000256.1:0-2950 GCA_035556295.1 Ureibacillus sp. | reverse complement strand
AAAACAATCGAATTTAAAATCGTTAAACGAAGCCGTGTCTTTTGAAACATATTCGTCCCCTTAAGCTTGGTTTAGCATATAGCCGACTCCTCGAACCGTTTGAATATCTTTATGATACTGATATGGTTCAAGTTTTTTCCGTAAATGATGTACAAACACTTCAACGATGGCAATGGTCGTATCCGAGTCAAACCCCCAAATGCGGTCAAAAATTTGTTCGCGAGTCAAAATTTTCCCTTTGTTTTGAATTAAATATTCAAGTAATTCATACTGTTTCATCGTCAACTTAATCGAATCGCCATCTACGAGAATGTCCTTTTCTTTTCCCCGTAGTTCGATGCCGCAATACGTAGTGTTTGCTTCTAATGATAGAATACCACTTCTCCTTAAAAGCGCGCGAATCCTCGCTTTTAATTCGGGTGCTTGGAATGGCTTCACTAAATAATCATCGCCGCCCATTTCTAATCCTCGTACGCGATCTTCTAATCCATCCTTCGCCGTTAAAAAAAGAACGCTCGTATTAATCTTCTCTTTCCTCATTCGTTGAACAATTTCGAATCCGTCCATCCCCGGCAGCATTACATCTAAAAGAATCACATCGTAAATATTTTGCTGTGCCATAAATAGACCATCATCACCATTGTCCGCTGCATCTACTTCATACTCATCGGCTAAAATTTGTTTAATCGATTCTAGCAGTGCAGCATTATCTTCTACGACTAATACCTTCAACATAATTCCTCCTCACAAGTTTGCCAACAGATGCCGTGACATTATTGTAGCTCTTCCCCTATACAAAAGAAAGCAGACTAGCTAAAGCCTGCTAACGATTAATAAAGTGAAACTGACCAAGGCACTTTCGCTTTTTAATTCCAATTTCTTTTTTCCGCTCCGAAACTGATACAAGCATAATATTCATAATGCCAATTCCACCAACAAGCAATGAAATACTCGCTATCTCTTCAGGCAGCAACTTCATCGTATCCGAAACAGAACTCATCGTTTCCATTTCTTCGTAAACAAGTTCCTTTCAACATTCCCTCGTTGAACAGAGTATCTCGCAAAATTTTTAAATTTCCCTTAAAGGAATCACTTTATATTAATTACCGTTATCATACAATTATGTAGTAGAAACCTAGATATAGTGCTAGGTTAACAGGTGTATAAAATGGTTAGACTATTACTGAGCATTACATGTCGCCTTTAGGTTTTGATGGATTCTTCTACAGCATTAGTTATTTAGTTGTCTATCCTGTGGTATGGTACATTGTATTTCTATTTTTCACATGATGGCCCAGCTTACTGGTGCGGACGCACTTATAAAGTTATTACTAGGTTTGATTATGTACATACACTGTAACAGAGAAAGGGGCCCGTTATTTCAACGGAGCCCCTTTCTCACTTTGTTTCCTTCTATTATATTTAATCATTAATTGATTCATTACTTCTGCAAAAATAATCCCCAACGCAATTGCTCCAGCCAGCATGCATACTTTCGCAGCCAATTGAACAGCCACATTGTAATCATTTTCAACAAAGTGCTTCATCGCATCATAAGACAAGCCGCCCGGTACAAGCGGAATAATGCCTGCAATGGTAAAAATAATAATGGGCATTTTATATCTTTTTGCAAAAAACTGACTAATAACCCCAACAACAAAAGCTGCCACTAAGGTAGCAAAAATACTATCATATTCTATCTCAACCAGTCCATAATATAAAACCCATCCAATCATACCAACAAACCCGCATTTTATTAAAGACCGCTTTGGAGCATTAAAGAGAATGCCAAAAGCAGCTGAGGCAATAAAACTAGTTACAACCTGTTCAAACACCCTTTCCCTCCTCATAGAATAACGAAAGCAACGGCAATTCCCGCTCCAATTGCTAAAGCAGTTAAGCCTGCATCGGCCCCCTTCGCTAAACCTGAAACTAAATGCCCGGCAATTAAATCTCGAGCTGCATTAGTAATTAATAATCCTGGTACTAGCGGCATCACAGCCCCGATAATAATTTTATCTAACTCACTACCAAGGCCTATATACATAAACCAAAACGCTGCTGCCCCAATTAAAAAAGAAGCAATAAATTCAGCAAAAAACCTTACTTCCAATAGTCGGTGTAAATAAAGTAAACACGCAAATCCTAAGCCGCCAGCTATGCAAGCCCAAATAAAATCATTCCACTGTCCATTAAACATAATAGTAAAACAGCCACTTGAAATAAACGCTGCAAAAATTTGAATCCAAAGAGGGTAAGCCACATTAGCCTTTTCTAATTCCTTCAGTTTGATATATGCTTCTCTTACCGTTAACTCCTTATTCGTAATACTTCTCGAAATGCTATTCACCAGCGTTACCTTATGTAAGTCCGTGGATCGTTGAGAGATTCGAATTACCTTAGAAATAGGGTAATCGCCATCTAATGAAAAAATAATCCCTGTTGGTGTTGAAAAGCTTTGAGACTCCTTACATCCAAATGCAGTCGCCATCCGAATCATTGTATCCTCTACCCGATTTGTCTCTGCCCCATTCTCCAACATAATCTTCCCTGCTAGTAAACATACATCTATAATGCTGTTTAAACTTCTTCGATTTTCCATCTAATCTCTCCATTATATAATTACCAATTATTATATACAAACCTCTCTACATCATAACGTATATTTACAATTCATAAAATTATAAAACAAAAAAGGAATCAGCACTTCTTTAAAAAGGCCGATTCCCTACTATGCATTAAGCAAAAAAAATAATCCTTACTAGGATTAATTACTCATTAAATATAAAAATGGCTCCGCAGGTAGGACTCGAACCTACGACCGTTCGGTTAACAGCCGAATGCTCTACCACTGAGCTACTGCGGAACAATAAAAAATATAAATGGTGGGCCTAAGTGGACTCGAACCACCGACCTCACGCTTATCAGGCGTGCGCTCTAACCAGCTGAG
>DATMFE010000255.1:0-12193 GCA_035556295.1 Ureibacillus sp. | reverse complement strand
CCACCAGAAATTAACGCTCAGATGTCCTTCATCGACCAAATGAAAGACACCTCCACCAGAAATTAACGCTCAGATGTCCTTCATATGCTAAATGAAGGACAAGTTAACCAGATTTTATTACAAAGATGTCCTTCATCGACCAAATATTAGACATTTCAACTACATTCTATGATGCAAATGATAGAATTCGTACATAAACCTACTGTAGAATTGGAAGGTATGCTATAATAATATTTACAGAAAATATAATAAATTAAAAGAATTTGGAGAACTACATTGAACAATTACAACTTTTTGCTAGTTTCACAAGGTCAATTAGAAAGTGAACGTATCTTATTACGTCCAGTTTCGATTCAAGATGCGGAAGATATGTATGAATATACTTCTGATGAGGAGACAACTCGATATCTATATGAGCCGCATAAAGATTTAAATCAAACCAAGAACATGATTGCAAATTATTTTCTAAAAGAACCAATAGGGAAATATGCCATCGTGTTAAAAGATAGTAACAAAATGATCGGTGCGATTGAATTTCGAATCCATGAATGGAACAAAAGTGGTGAACTAGGATTCACTTTAAATAGACATTTTTGGGGTAAAGGCTACGCTACTGAGGCAGGAAAATTAATAATAGAATTAGCCTTCAATATACTAGAATTAGAGCGAGTATTTTCCGAACATCAAGTTGAAAACAGTGCTTCTGGGAAGGTATTAACTAAACTAGGGATGACATGTGAGGGAATTCTCCGCAAAAACTATATGATAAAAGGTTCACTAGTAAATAGTGCATATTATTCGATCCTCAAAGATGATTATTTAGTTTAAAAGAATAATTGATAGAAGTTAGGCTAATTGAATGCCTAACCTTTTGTATTACATTGATTCTTAGATCAAGTCATTGCGAAGGAAAGCATTAATCCATTTAAGAAGGATTAATGCTTTTTTTATTGAATGTAATAACTAACTAGATTCAAACTTTAAATAGATAGGAGTGTGGGTATATGAAAAAACTATTGATTTTGCTGTTTGGAGTCGGGTTCTGTTTAGTGGGTTGTAATCAAGAACAAAATAAAATGCAAGAAGTAATGGCGCAAAACGAAAATATCGAGGTAAGTCCAATTATTGTTTATGAACGATTAAATGAGGATTTTATCACTTTAAAGGAAGTCATTAAACCTAGTGATATAAAGAGAGCTATTAACATTATTGAAAATGCTGATTGGGAAGAAAATATAAAAGTTGAAATGGATTATCCACCGAACTATCGCTTGAAGTTGGGTACAATTACTTATGGTGTTTGGGTGACACCAAATAGTGATCATCTTGAAATTGTCCCTGAAGGTCAATCAAAATATGTGAAAATTTCAGATGAAGAGTCCAATATTTTATATGAAATGATCACTGGGAAAAAATTAGATTAATCAATCAACATGAATAAACACAAAATCTTTGTAATATAAGTGACGTTAATCCGAAGAGGATTAGCGTCCTTTTAGATGACTGAGTATATTGCTGATGAAATATCATTATATACGCTCATCACGTCTGTTTGTTTTGATAAATATTTCTTTAATAGCATAGGAGAATGACATTTCCTTGTCGAACAATTAAATGAATTACATAGAAATACGTAAATTGAAGGAGGACAATATGACTAGATTCGGGCTGTTTGGGAAGTTCACTATTAAAGAAGGCGAACGTGACAATATGGTAAATATTTTATTGGAAGCGTCGATATCAATGAATAATTTAGAAGAGTGTGAGATTTATGTCGTCAATATTTCACAGGACGAACCTAATTCTGTCTATGTGTATGAAGTTTGGCGTAATGAAGCTGCTCATCAAGCATCACTCAATCTAGAAGCAACACAACAATTAATCAAACAAGCTAAGCCTATTATTGTAGGTATGGAAAGAATTAGCACTTTAATTCCAATGGGTGGGAAGCCAATTTCTTAAATTTGATAAAATAATTTTAGTGATTAAAATGAAGGTTATTTATAATCTGAAACGTAATTAAATGGTATAACGTCTAATTTTTAGGGAGTTAAAAAGGAGGATCTATAATGAAAATTATTGCTGAAACTGAAAGATTAATACTAAAAGTCTTGGAACCTAGCGACTTAGAAGACTTGAAGACTTTTTGGGGAGATGAAGAGGTGATGGAGCACGTTGGTGGTGCTACTCCTCATGAGCATCTTCATAAAATTCAGGAAGGTTATGCAAGATGTCACGAAGCAACAGGACTTTCTGTTTATGCTGTTGTAGAAAAAGAATCAGGGGTTGTGATAGGCGGTGCAGGTTTTAATGTGAAGGATATCAATGAACCACTTGAATTAATCTATCATTTTGCGAAAAGAGCATGGGGTAAAGGATACGCAACAGAAGCTGCAGCTGCCTGTGTAGATTATGCAAAACAAAATCCTAAGGTAAAGAAAATCTTTGCATCCGCAGATCCAAAAAATGCAGCATCACTAAAAATCCTTGAAAAGATTGGATTTGACTATAAGGGGATGAAATGGTTTGATGATACAAACCAGGAAGAACCTTATTATGAAATGGTGATTTTGTAATTATCTAGATAATGTCATTTCAGAGATAGGGAGGGGTATCTATGAAAATCTATTGGTTATTCGTGTTCCTATTTCATTTTGTTTGGGTTTTATTATCTTTTCAATTTGATGAACCTAGTTGGTGGTCTGTCTTTACATTAGATCGAACAACACATACCTCTCTGATGGAACATATCTCTTACACGAAAATAACTTGTTCAATACTTGTCTTTTTTGGTTTGGCTAATTTTTTACGTCCAAAGTTACATAAACGTAACTAGTAGTTTTTTATATTGATAGTTATCTTAAAGATGGCAATTACCTAATATAGGTGATTGCTATTTTTTTTAATTGTTGCCAAATATATTTGAATGGAAATTAAAAGAGCAACAATCCTCTAACGAATTGCATTTTTAGGCTCTACCGTGAATAAAGGTTAAGAGAACGTATTTTATTTAGTCCATGCTTAAAAGTAACAAGGATTTATTAATTTTATCGAGGAGAGGTTGTTTAATAATGAGTATAGAAATTTATAAGGGTAAACGTTCTTTCCAAAGTTTTATATTTGAAAAGCTTTTATTTTTTAGAGGAACGAAAAAAGCATTTTCGACAATTGAAAACACAAAAGAGTTAATCAAACAAAGAGGATTAGAGAATAGTAAACCTTACGTCATTGAGAAAGTAAAATTTAAAAATACTATTTCTGAACAAAGTTTTGAAGAAATGCAAGTTTTTATATTAAACGACCAAAATACAAAAGATCAAAAAGTTATTCTATATATTCATGGGGGTGCCTGGACAAATCAACCGCTTCATTTTCACTGGCGATTCTTGGATAAAATCGCCGACGCATTAAATGCTAAAATCATAGTACCTATCTATCCGAAAGTACCACATTTCAATTATAGCCATACGTATCCTACAATGTTAAATCTGTATAAAGAAATACTTCAAATGGTTCATTCTCCAAAACAGCTCACAATAATGGGTGATTCTGCAGGTGGAAATATTGCACTTGGACTTGCTCAACTGATTAAACAGCATGAATATCCTCAACCAAAAGATTTAATTTTATTATCTGCCTGTGTCGATATGGGCTTAAAGAACCCTTTAATTTCTGAATATGAAAAAGTAGACCCGATGTTATCAGTAGGTGGGATGGAAGCAATTACGATAATCTGGGCAGATGATAAAAGTTTAGATGACCCACTAATCAGTCCAATTCATGGTGACTTTCAAGGACTAGCTAAAATCACACATTTTATAGGTACGCACGAAGGTCTTTATCCGGATGCGATTCGACTTGATGATAAATTAACAAAGCAAGGAATAGATATAGACACCTTTGTTTATCCAAAAATGAATCATGTTTTTGTTGTGATGCCAATTCCTGAAGCAAAAGTTGCGCAACAAAAAATTGTAGAGATTATCGGTAGAAGCTAATATTGCATCAAATTGCTGGACGTTCACCTACAGACAAAATTATGAATATCCTATTATCACACAAATTTAACGAAGGAGGAAGTATTATAGGATATTTTGTAACAGTTGATTCAGGAGTAAATCTATATGTAGAAGACATTAATCCAAGTGGAAGTAAAACGATTGTCTTTTTACACGGATGGCCGTTAAGTAACGAACAGTTTGAATATCAATTTAACATTCTACCAGCAATGGGGTACCGTTGTATTGGGGTAGACTGGAGAGGCTTTGGTAAGTCTGACAGACCAATGAGTGGGTATTCGTTTAATCGACTTGCAGATGATATCCGTTCTCTAGTCGATACGCTTCAGTTAACTAATTTTACTCTGTTAGGTCATTCAACAGGTGGAGCAATTGCAATGCGTTATGTTTCGCGACACCATGGTTTTGGGGTATCCAAACTTGTTCTTGTAGATGCAGCTGCTCCAGTTGGTTTTACTGCTGAAACTGCTAACGATTTTTTGAAGACTTGTCTAAATGATCGTCCGAAAATGATGCAGAATGTAACAGATAACTTCTTCTTTCAGTATATTACCAAACCTTTCTCAGATTGGTTTATGCAAATGGGCTTACAAGCCGCAAGTTGGTCAACTGCTGCAATTATTAAAACATTAAGAGATGAAAAATTGTATGCAGACCTTCCAAATATTCATATTCCTACACTCATTATTCATGGTATTCATGACAAAGTAATACCTTTTTCACAAGCACAAGAGTTGAACCAAGCAATACGTAATTCAAAGCTAGTACCATTCCAATATAGTGGGCACGGTGCCTTCTGGGAGGAACGTGACAAATTTAACAGTGTAATCACGCAATTTATATAATAATTAAATAGTTTATGCTTTAAGAGGCCATTTGTAGCCTCTTTTTTTATCATATTCCCTTATATATATGTGGTAACTCTCCACTTTCTATATTATTTTATAATATTTGAAAGGAATTTTTACATAAAAATCGAATCTAATTACAGATTGTGCCTATTTATTACTTTTGGAGGTAAATTTAAATGTCCTTAAATAAATCGCGTGAAATTACATCTATTCACTTAAGAGAAATGAAAGTTCCTAATGATTATGAACAAGTTGCTAATCTATTAAATATAATTGAACCAGGCTCGACAACTGTAGAGTCTTTAAAAGAAGAGGATTCCCAAATACCAGCAACTTCACTTTTAAAGCGAGATGAAAATGGGAAATTAGTAGGCTTTGGAAGAACAAGAGTAGTAGCTGAAAACATAGAAGGACTCATCGTAGGATATGGTGCTTCATTCCGCGCTCCTTGGACTGATCCAGGTCAAATAGGAAGCGTCTTTTGCGTTCACCCTGATTTTCGAGGGCAAGGTGTGGGGAATATGCTTCTTTCCCATATTGAGCAATGGGGTATTGACCACCAAGCATCTGAATTATCATCAATTGTTATGGATTGGATTGACGATTCACTGCCTTTTGTACAAAAACGAGGATTTAAAGTAGATGCTCATATTTTTGATCTTGTCTTAGATCTTAATCAATATGACAATTCAGGATTTGAAGATTCCATTGAACATATCACAAATTCAGGAATCAAATTTATTACTTTAGCGGATCTTCAAAGCGAAGATTCAGTACAAAAGTTATATGACTTGTGTGAAGAAACATTCAAAGATAACCCTGGTCAATATGGTAGTATCGCTCCATTTGAGGAATGGCGAAAAGAATTTTTACCAGAACTTGTTTCAAGAAATGATTGGGTCTTTATCGCTGTGGATGGTGAACAATTTATTGGAGTAACCGTCATTTTGACCACTGAAGAAGACGGTGAAATTTATACGAATTATACTGGGGTTCTTCGAAGTTATCGTGGAAAAGGAATTGCAAAAGCATTAAAACGTTTATCTATTAATACCGCAATCAGTTATGGGGCACATACCATGCTTACTGATGCAGAAGAAAATAACGCGCCAATGCAATCCATTAATAGAAGTCTTGGTTATATCCCAGGAAAAGGTCACTACCGAATTATTAAACATTTATAAGGTAGATGAAAAAGCGTTTCTTTATAACAGGAACGCTTTCTTTATTACCAAACTTTACCTCGCAATAGGAGCTAATATTTGAGATTAGCCTGTAAAGTGATTGTAATTTAACTTATGATAGAGAAAATTTAAGTTTCAGAATTGTAAAGATGGTAATTAATCTCGCCTTTAAAGTCATAAATTATTAAATGGAACTAGATTGGTACGGCTTATTCAATTAGAAAAAACTCTTCAAAATTCCCTGATTCATGCATCAGATAACAACAGTCTCCAATATGCGCATTAAATTCAGTCAAATGTAGTAAGGTTTTTTCCAATTTTTTCCCTTATGCTGAAGAAAAGGGAGGATTTTATTATGACACAGTGGACACCGACATTAAATATTGTGCAATTTCGAATTGCGCGGCCAACTGACCAATTAAATGAAATAGAAAGATTTTATTGTGAAGGGATTGGACTAACAAAAATAGACGGCTTTAAAGGACATAACGGATATACAGGAATTATGATTGGTCTACCTGATGCAGCCTATCATTTGGAATTTACTCAACATGAGGATGGTAGTCCATGTCCAGCACCAACTGATGATAATTTACTAGTATTTTATATGCCTGATAGTACTCAAATTCAAGCTGTAAAAGCAAGACTAGCTGCAATGGGCTATCCAGAAGTTCCCCCGGAAAATATATACTGGAAAGAAAATGGAGTAACCATTGCCGATCCTGATGGTTGGCGTATTGTGTTAATGAATACTGAAGGTATCGCATGATAAAAAACATCCTAGAATTAACGGGAAAATCGATACAGTTCTCGAATTTGAAATCAAATAATCTAAAGGTCCAATCACAAAGTGTATGAAGAAGTTGTTGGAATTTTATTCCAGATTCAAGCTATTAGTACTCACTGTTATTAACGAGGTCGAATAGTTCATCGTCAATAGGGGGGATCTTATGAAATCTGAATACAAAGGTGTTATTTTTTTTAACGCGGATACTGTCCATATAGATATTTCCAATGATAAACATACTTTTAGCTATATAACTGGGATTGCTTGGTTTGAACTACCGAACTTCTTTTATAAACTTTCTCTACTTTATAAAGGTGAAATAGGGGAAGGAAAGTTGTACTGTCATGGGAATGGAGATTACTATATTTACTCAACTGATGGCAGTAACTTAAAGATTGAACATGTTGATGATTACTATGGACAAAATCATAGAATTACGTATTACTTTGATTTAAAAAAATATCTTGATGCAGTAGTAGATAGCTTTAAAGCTTATATAAATTCAGATGAAAATAAGGCAATATTCCCCTTGAATGAATCCGATAAATACCATCCTTTAAATGATGAGGTATTAAAGGCGTTTTATGAATTCTCTTCACTTTTAAGAGAATTAGATTGAATTCAACTAATAAACATTTAATATGTAAAATTACAAATAAAAATAGAAATATTGGAAAAACTATATTAAAATATACACTAAATTACTTAATAGTTGTATTACATTATTTTACTTGCCTCGAAAATTCTTTTTTTAAAATTAGATAGAGGTAATTTTTTTGTTAAGGAGTAAGAAATTGAAAATTAGAGAATTTACTTTAACCACTATATTTTTATCCATTATTTTATTATGTGCTTTAACACCTCTAGGGTTCATTCATTTAGGTGTCATTAAAGCGACGATCATTCATATTCCAATCATCATCGCGTCAATTATTTTAGGACCAAAAATTGGGGCTGCTCTCGGTTTTGTATTTGGGATAACGAGTATTATCACAAATACAATTGCACCAACATTGCTGTCATTTGCTTTCTCACCTGCAATTCCAGTTTTAGGTACAAACCAAGGAAGTTTTTGGGCATTAGTGATTGCAATTGTACCAAGAGTAATCATTGGATTTATTCCATACTATATTTTTATAGCTGCTCAAAAGGTGATGTCGAAGAAAAAGTCGAATCAGAAACAGGCACTTTTCCTAACAGGTCTGTTTTCAACGTTTATACATACATTTTTGGTCATGGGAGCTATTTCATTATTATTTCATGATGCCTACGCCCAAGCAATAAATGCTAACAGTACGGGTGCAATTATTATGGCAGTACTAACTGTGTTTGTTACAAACGGATTGGCTGAAGCTGCGTTGGCAGCATTTTTAACAGCAATCGTAGCACCACCATTAATTAAACAAGCTAAAAAGAATAATTAGATATATTAAAGCAGTGTGATCCTCGCGAACACACTGCTTTTGATATTTCTATTCAAATGTATTCATTCTATTTCGCATCAAATAGATTAGTAGGAACATGGATAACGCAATTAAGTAACTGATGAATTCTGTAAGAATTGTTGGTGAATAATTTTGAGTAAGAATAATTCCTCCACTTGCACTTCCGAGAGCACCGTTGAAAATCCCATAACAGACATTCAACCCCCAATGAATCCCAGTAGTTAGCCAAATGGAGCCTGTTTTATAGATTGCATATGTTAGCGATAAACCAAGAACCAGTGAAAAAAGAGTATTCCAAAGGCTGAACCCTTCATTCCACATATCATCGAGTGCATAAATGACAACAGATATAAGAAATATCCATTTCATTGGTATTTTCCCTTTTAAATGTCCGAATATATAACCTCGAATAATTACGTCGTTTAAAAAGGAGCCGACAAAAAACATTAACAGAACTATTATAAGTGTAATGAGCATTTCAGGAAACGGTTGTATTCCAGTAATCTCAAAGCCATGAGAGATATATTGAAGAACATATTTGACCAGCCAAAAAGCAAAGCCAATTAGAAAACCAAACATTAAATTTTTAGTCCAATTTGGTTGAAAGTTGATTCCAATCTTTTGATAGTTGTTTACTTTAGTTAACTTTAAAATAACTTTCAATATAGGAAAAAACAAAAGAACCAATATTACCTGTATCCAAAGCTCACTTGATCTTGCAATTCCAATATTTAAATACAAATCAAGCACGATAAATCCTAACAATACTTTTGCATAATAGCTCATATAATCCTCGTATCTTTTTAGTACTATCATAAGAAATAAAATGGCTATTGAATAGTATTTTTTTCCAAAAATATAAATTTATTCTTTCTGAATGACGGCCTTACATTTAAGCATAGATCCGTTTGTAATCAATTCTTCCGTGTGAATCAAATTGGATTTGTTTATAATGAGAATCTTCTCTAACATATTGTCGGTGGGTCCTATGATTTAGAAATTTTAAACAAAATGTTTCTTGTAAAATGGTTTCTATATCTATAAGATATTCCATCATTTTTTCTGGATCATTACTAATATTAATTTTGTCGATTAGCCCATTGACATGTTGTCGTTCAGCATAGGGGAGTTTGCCTAAAATCGTATTTTGAGGCATCGTATATATCCATATCAGAGAAAAAATAATATCTCGTCCTAAAGCGGCTCCACCAACAAATAAATCAAATTGTTGCGTGATATCGTCACTAGTTGTATTAAAATCGACTATGTTCATTTCACTATGAATGCCATATTCAGCAAGTATTGCTTTTAAAATTATCGCTTCTCTTTCATGGTTTACTCCTTCGCGGATTTGTTGCACTCCAATTGTTAAGGTTGGAAACTGTTCGGCGGGTATTAATGTTTGTGCTTGAACCTTCGTAAATTGTTGTCTAATAAGCCAACTATTAGCCTCGATTTCTCCCCATTCATTTACCGTGAAACGTACCGAATCAATTAAACTATAAATAGTTTCCCTAAAAGCTGAGTGTGAAAGTGCACCTGATTTTCCGTTAAGTAAGATATAGTCTGCGCCATTTTCCTCATATATCATTTCTTTAGAAGGTATTGTTGATTCATATGGTACTGGAGAAACTGTAAAACTAGAAACGTTTTGGGTATATAAAATCTCTATTGTATCAATCCACGGACGTTGTTTAAAATAATTTTGAAATGTCTCGAGCTGAAGTTTTTCATTGGTATTATTACAGTATTTAAATGCCCCGCATCCAATTTTCCCATGTTGATGATACTTAGGTAAAATTGCAGTCCGATTTGCAGCTAAACAATTCGTAAATAGGGAAGATGGTTTGGTTAATTGAATTAGAAGTTCATAGTCATTAACAATATCAATGCTTTTATAGGTAAAAAATTTATTCGTATAGAAAATAGCTCTTTCTAATGAACGTTTTACATCAGCCGAAGTTAACGGTTCAAGATTATGGAAAAAAACACCCTTTCTTAAAATTAACCTCCAAGTTTGAAAATCTTCTGTTTCGTAATCAAATAATAAATTCACTTCAGCTTTTTTCGTAACTTCATTAAATATAAATAATGTTTCATGTAATTGCTCAGCAAAATGAAAATCATGTCTAGATAGTGCGTAGAGGGGATCAAAATTTACTTCCACTTTATGAAATGGTTGGCGAAATATATGTTTATTGTTTTTAACCTGCTGAATTCCATAGCGATTCATAAGCCACTCTTCGCCTAATGGATGATTAAGTAGTTGATAATTCATTAATAATTCGTAAGCTCGATCGAATTTCTCTTGACACCATAGTTGATCGAATACATCATAAATCGCATCATGTTTTGAACGTAATAGTGTAAGTAGGGGCTTTTTACCTCTTCCTTGAAATACTTCCCATTTTATGACTTGATTATCTGCTAGTCGGTTTATGATTGTTTTTGCATATCTCGTTGAACATTGCCAAATGCTAGCGAGTTCTTCAATGGAAGTATTCGTTGGTGTTTGTTCTTGAAAGTGTGTGTGAAGCTCTAATTCGTAGTACATATGAGGCTCCTCTCAAAAAGGTGAACTATTGATCTAAAGGTGAACACTTTTTGTTCTCCTTTTCATCATATAACCTTTTGTTAGAGGTGAAAAGAATGAATATTTTTGCAAGTCGAAATTTTAGATTTCTATATGGAATTACAGTGCTATCAGCAGTCAATTCTGCCATCTATATTTTTATTATCCCGCTAGTTTTATACGATTTAACAAAGTCTTCCATCGCAATGAGTACCATGCGTTTAATGGAGTTTTTACCGAATGTATTTCTTGGAATGTTGGTCGGGGTAATTGTCGACCGAATGAATCGAAATATCATGATTATCTATGGAGGGTTTGTGCGCTTTATCTTATCCCTCTTTTTACTTTATAGTATATCAGCCGAGGGTTCACATGTTTGGCAACTATATTTGATAGGTTTTTTACTGGCGACAGTTGGATATACAGTTGGGAATGCTTCCAATGCAATTACTCCGCAACTATTCGATAAATCATGGATGACTGAAATACAATCAAAGTTTTCATTAGTTCATACGATTAGTTCTGTAATCGGACCTTCAATTGCAGGTGGCCTTTTAATTTGGTTATCCTATGACCATTTTATATGGATTTATGTTTTATGTATGGGGTTCTCTTGGTTATTTGCTTATCGAATTGATAAGACAGAAACACCAAAACGTAATATGCAGCAATCGATTTGGGCTGATATGAAGGAGGGGATACGAGAACTAGTTGGAAATAAAAATCTATTTATGCCAACCCTAGCGATATTATTCTCTAATTTTGCTACAAGCTTAATCATCGGTGTTATGACTTTTTATGTACTAGATGTACTAGGAAACACGAAAGAACAATTAGGAATCATGTATTCAATTTCAGCTATTGGTGGAATAGTGGGTGCAAAAGTAATGAGGCCACTACAAAAGAAATTCAGACGAGGACAAATTTATTGTATATTACCACTAATAGATATTTTTGTGTTGATCATATTTTTTTTCACACAAACATGGTGGTTGTTAGGGATTTTACTAGGATATCGAACATGCTCTTCCATCATGACAAATATTATCTTTTCAGCAGTTCGTCAAGAACAAACTCCCAATCATTTGCTTGGTCGAGTTGCAGGTACCTCATCAATGCTAGCCAAATTAGTCGTTCCTGCTGGCTTGTTGGCTGGAGGAATATGGGCTGAAATGTTACCAATACCTTATATTTTTCTAGTCGCTTCTTTAGTTGTGTTTATTACGTATGTACTACTTAGAAGATCACCGTTTTCTGAGATTATTTAAATACTATGAAAATAAAAGTGATAATTCTATTCGAGCATTAATCTTGGAGGATTAATGCTTTATTTGT
>DATMFE010000254.1:0-6094 GCA_035556295.1 Ureibacillus sp. | reverse complement strand
GAAGAGGCAGAGGCGAGACTTGGGTGAGCAACACTTGAGAGAAAAACAGTCTTTCAAGAGGGCAAGGTCAATGCCAACTACGCCGTTCAACCGGCGATACTTGTCTAGGGTGATGATACCGCACTCTTTCTACGAAGAGTGATGGTCGGTAGAACGTTGAACATTTTACGTGACAGACGTTTTTCCTGTCACAACCACCTATGTTCAGTTTTCAAAGAACACCCTATACACCAAATTATACCATTTAAAACACACGGTGTATAGAACGTATTTTCGGTATTTTATCTGCACACCGCATTTGAGCGAACATTTATCCCATCCCTAAAGGGGGTGCCAGCGCACCGTAATGGGCTTTCTTTTTGAAAAATCTGTAAAATCACTGTGCGGCTAATCATGATTAAGGCTATAAAATGTTAGGATGGGACGATGTTTTTAGACTCAGGTCGTTCTAGCTACACTACGGCTGATTAAACTGTCTCTTGCTTCAATATATTCCTTATAAAGTTTGTCTACAAATTCTGCTGCACTAGTAACCTCTTTAATAACACCGATGCCTTGACCACTTCCCCAAATATCCTTCCACGGCTTCACAGCTTTTTCTCCAAAATTCATCTTAGATGGATCACTTTCAGGAAGATTGTCAGGATCCAATCCTGCTGCTCGGATTGATGGTTTCAGATAATTTCCATGAACACCAGTGAAAAGACTGCTATAAACAATATCATCAGACGTACTGTCAACGATTGCCTGCTTATACGCTTCAGCAGCACGGGCTTCATGTGTTGCAATAAACGGTGAGCCAATATATGCAAAATCAGCTCCCATTGCTTGGGCAGCCAAGATTGCACCTCCTGTAGCAATCGATCCGGACAAAGCAAGCGGACCGTTGAACCACTGTCTGATTTCTTGAATCAAAGCAAACGGACTCTTCACACCAGCATGACCGCCAGCTCCTGCCGCCACGGCAATTAAACCATCTGCACCTTTGTCAATTGCCTTGTGCGCGAAAGTGTTATTGATTATGTCGTGGAGAACAATTCCTCCGTAACTATGTGCTGTGTCAAATATCTCTTTGCGGGCACCTAAAGAAGAAATTATAATGGGAACTTTGTACTTCTCACACAATTCCATGTCGTGCTCTAACCGTTCATTTGATTTGTGAACAATTTGATTAATAGCAAATGGTGCAGCTGGGCGATCTGGATTTTTTGCGTTATAAGCTGCGAGCTCCTCTGTGATTTCTGCCAACCATTCATCAAGTAAGGATGCGGGTCTAGCATTCAGTGCAGGCATTGATCCAACTATCCCTGCCTTGCATTGCTCTATCACTAGCTTAGGATTACTAATAATAAATAATGGTGCGCCGATCACAGGGATACGTAAATTCTGAAGTGTTGACGGAATTCTTGACATTTGTTGTTCCTCCATTCAATTTATAGGCATGTAATTTGTGCTTTATCTTATTTGTTTGTAAAGAACATGTACTCAGAATTTTAGTAGATGCACGCTGCAGAAAGTGTAAAATTACTCATGTTAATTTGTTAAAGTCTAAATACTTATTTTTTAAAAGCTTTATGATTTTCCTTCAATCATTTATATGTATATACATATATTGAATATCGTCACAAAAAGAATACTTTTTCTTTCTCCTCCTTCTTAATTCATGTATATACATATATAATGGTATTGATAAACATATTATCTGTCAAGAAATAATTACCAATTAAATATTGAATGCCACCTTAATGAAAATATAGTGAAGGATTTATCAAGTTTGAATGGGTTCGAAAGGAGAGTCTGCTTTATGAATAACAAACATAATGAGATGGATTATATTATACAATTTTGTGCCTGTGCGAACCTTAGAAAAGCAGCAAGAATTGTTACTCAAGTATATGAAAAGCAAATGCAGCCTACAGGCTTAAAGGTCACCCAATACTATATGTTAGTAAACATTGCCCGTCATAAAGAAATTTCAATTAGCAAGCTAGGAGAGATTATGTTACTTGACCAAACCACTATTACTCGTAATGTAAATATCCTGAAGCAAAGCGGTTATGTTAACATTACAAAAGATAAAAATGATTCAAGGACAAAATCTATTTCTATAACTGATATAGGTCTTATTAAATTAGAAGAAGCAACGCCTATTTGGCTACAAATACAAGAAAAAGCTGAACATGATATGGGTAAGGAAAAGTATAAACATTTGTTAGAAGCGCTTAAAAATTTACAAGAATGTATTGAATGATAGGAGAGTTAAAATTTATTCATCATTTGATGAACAGAATTTCTATTGATATAAACAAGTGTGTGAAAAATTGTACTTAAACTATAGGGTAGCAAGAGTTGAATGGAGCAACCAGTAATTAAACCGTTGCTCATACTTTAATTTGTTTAGAAATACTTCTGATAAAATTCCGTTCTAAGTCGACCACTTAACTCTGCATATATTCGAGTTGTTTCACTTTTCTCATGTCCCATCAAACTCTGTATTACTTCAATTGGAGATTCATTATTTAATAGGTGGATAGCATAGCTGTGTCTAAGTTGATGGGGTGGATTTTTTTATTAATTCCTGCTCGCTTTGATATTCGTTTAATAATATATCGCATTTGTGCTTTGCTCATTCGGTGAGGATGTCTTTCATTTACAAAGATAGCTGTATCATGATTTTGTCGCCTTTTAAGGTAACGAGTTAGCCAAATATCGCATCCGGATATTAAAATAAACTTCTCTTTCCTTGTCGCCTTTTCCCTTTACGATTGCAGAACGATTAGACCAATGGATGTTATTCTTAAGATTTTCTTTTAGGAGGCTCAACAAATACTTTTTGATACAAGTAGTTTAAAATTGCTACTGCTACACTTAAAAGGAAAAGTTGCTTTCGGCTCATTTTTACCATTTTATATATGCCTAGTTTCTCTGCTATTGTTGTCAAAGGATATGCAAATAAGTAGTCAACAAAAATATTACTCAGTAAATATAACCAAAATCTTTTGAATGTTAGTTTAAAGATCCAAAAATTAATGATAGTAAAAGGTCCGAAAACAAAAGAGACATCTGTTGCTAATTTAGGGAATATAGGATTTTTTACTTTCCACCATTTTAACTTTTGGGATAGCTCGCTTACTAGTGCGATAATCCAGTTACTAAAAATAATAGTAGGAAGGAAGCGAAATAAGGAATTTTCCCCAAGCTTTCCTACAGATAACCAAGGCAATACTAGTAACAAATACATTTTCCAGTTCCCTTTCATATACAACCTCCTTGGTATGAAAAAATACTATGCTGCATTATGAATCATTGGTGTTTTCACCTAAAAACTTTCTTTTATTCATTTGTACCACTATTGGAAATACCATTGTAATTATATGATGAACCTGCTTGTTCGACTAACGGATGTGTTAGTTTAAGAAGAAAGGCCTTTACATATTAGTTAACAATTTGAGAAATATATACTTGAAGTAACATAGACGGAAAGGAGACGGTACTATGCCTCAATCATTGGAGCTGGCGACTTTTGCTGGAGGTTGTTTTTGGTGTATGGTATCACCATTTGATGAACTGCCAGGAATTAAAGGAGTGATTTCTGGATACACAGGCGGCCATAAAGCAAATCCAACCTATGAGGAAGTGTGCACAGATACAACAGGACACTATGAAGCTGTTCAAATTTCATTTGATTCCGCTGTTATGTCCTATCAAAAGCTATTGGACCTTTTCTGGCAGCAAATTGATCCGACAGATGCTGCAGGACAATTTAACGATCGTGGATTATCTTACCGGACAGCCATTTTTTTTCATAGTGAAGAACAAAGGATACTAGCAGAGACCTCCAAGGCCAAGCTTGCGGAGAGCGGGAGATTTAAGAAACCAATTGTTACGGCGGTTCTGCCGGCTGGGCCTTTTTACAAGGCAGAAGAAAAACACCAGCACTACTATAAAAGGAACCCTTTTCATTATAATCTATATAAAGAAGGCTCTGGACGCGCCAAGTTTATTCGCGAGAACTGGAAAAGGCAAAAAAGTGATGAGGAATTAAGGAAAGAACTTACCCCGATTCAATATGAGGTGACAAGAAAGAATGCAACCGAGCCGCCTTTTCAGAATGAGTATTGGAATCATACAGAAGAAGGAATCTATGTTGATATTATCTTAGGCGAGCCATTGTTTAGTTCGATTGATAAATATGATGCAGGCTGTGGATGGCCGAGTTTTACAAAGCCATTGCGGCGTACAGAGCTTGAGGAGAAATTTGATACCTCTCATGGAATGAGGAGGATTGAAGTTCGGGCAAAAGCATCGGATGCCCATCTTGGTCATGTGTTTGATGATGGTCCTGGTCCTGATAGGGCACGTTATTGCATAAATTCCGCAGCACTTCGGTTTGTTCCTAAAAATAAATTGCAGGAAAAGGGATATGGAGAGTTTCTAAGTCTTTTTGAATCGTAAATGAATCAAAACGAGAATGTAATTTTTGCAATCACGGTAGGGACTACGGGTAGAGCCTGATAAAGAACTAGTGGATACACTGGTTTTCACAGGAATTTCCCACTTCAAATTTTCGTTAGAAAATGAAGTGGGGAGTAGTTCAAAGCTATGAATTACGGAACAATTTCAAAAATAGTGCCTTGGTTCAAATCAGTCACTTTCATAGAGCCATAAACCCCTAAATATAGTTTGGTTTGATTCAGATTCGTTCCCAAACTAACATAATAAGCTGATTGAGACCCAAAATTATAATCCGTTTCAATAACACTAAAATCATTTAGTTTACAATCTGTTCTTATCCTAGTATAAGCTAAAACCCCTCTGGCTGGAGATTGGGATTCTTCCTTCCGGGCAAGATCGGTAAACACAACACTCCCTGTTAAAGCGGGGATTCTAGTCCCCATATAGGCTTGCACTCCTGTAAGGGCAGTTCCTCCAAACTTACCGGGTCGGGGATCTTTATGAAAATAACTGGTTACAGGCTGAAGACGCCTTACTGAAGTTTTTACTGCTTCATTGTAATATGCCATTGTTTTCTCATCCAACGTCGGATCGGCAGAGCAGCCCCTTACAATTGGAGTAGGGAAAACACCTTCCCACCCTCGCCAGCCAAAGTTAATCAATCTTTCTTGGTCAGCTTCAGATTTCATTAAAAAAGCTTGAACAAGCTGGGTAACCGGTATCGGTTTATTCGGACCGAATGAAAAAATTGATTCTACCAAGTCCTGTCCGACATTTCCCACATATTTGATATATTGATTATAAAACTTTTGAAATGAAATACCCGGTATATTTCGAACCCCTTTGGCAATCACCGTAAGTGTTTCCTGAATAGGTACGGGAAGCTCATTAAACCGTGTGACTACGGGGGGATTCTGGATAAATGTATTCTTGCTTACATCGATTTCAATTATTTTACCGGCGATTTCCATATCATTCTGGCTTAAATTGAATGGATCATAGCCTGATCCACCATCCCCAGTGGTTAAAACAAGTTTTCCTGTTTCAGGTGAAAAGTTTAAGCTATTGATCCCATTATGATTAGAGAATGGTCTTCTTAAGTTTAGTAATGTCCGTCGTTTTTGAGGTTGACCATTTGATGGTAAAATCCACTCTTCAACTGTATCCATATGATCATATTGAGTTTCTCTATTTATCCACTTTAGGTTTAAAGTTTTGGGATCACACGGATCAAGTGAAAAAGATTTAGAAAGAGCGCCTGGACCTTGTGTTCCAGCTACTGAATAATGAAGATAAAACAGACCGTTATAATAAAATTCGGGATGAAACTCTAGCCCTAGCAATCCCCGTTCATCATATCCACCACCAGAAGCACCTAGTTTTACGATTCGCGGTCGAATATCTAAAAAAGTCCGTATAGCTCCGTCTCTTATGTAAAAAATCTCTCCTACTTGGGTTGCAATAAATAATCTTTCTTTTGAGTCACCCGGAAGCATATTTGTTTTCAAAACAGTGGGTAAATTTATCTTACTTACAATGGGCCGTAAACGAACCTTAGCTTTTATCAACTAATTTTACACTCCTTCTTATTTGTTTTTATAAGAATATGATTAGAATTGTTCTATTAACACAAAATTAG
>DATMFE010000253.1:0-7118 GCA_035556295.1 Ureibacillus sp. | reverse complement strand
ATTAATTATTTACTCCTTACCTAAATCCCATTTAATAATATGACCTGCGTGGGTAAGGCCTCCTCCGAATCCGTAGAGTAAGAGAACGTCTCCATCTTTTAATTTCCCTTCGTTTATCCCTATTTGTAGTGCTAGAGGAATGGAAACGGAAGAAGTGTTTCCCATGTACTCGACACTAGTTAATGTCTTCTCAACTGGAAACTCTGATCTTTCACATATAGACTCAACCATTCGTAAATTGGCACTGTGTGGAACGAACCAATTTACTTCACTCTTTTGTAGATTTGCTTGTTCTAGCAATTCAGCCATACCTAAAGGAATTGTTCGAGATGCCCACTTATATACTTCCCTTCCGTTTTGCACCATCTTGCCACCCGAACTCAAAGGTTGTCCATGCATGGTAGTAGATAAATTGGTGCGGTATACATGTTTACCTCCCTTTCCATTTGTACCAATATGCGTAGCAATAAAAGTTGGGCGCTCTGCATCACTTTCCACCAAAACAGCTGCAGCTCCATCCCCAAATAGAACACAGGTAGTGCGATCTGTATAATCTGTAACCTTTGATAACGTTTCTGCAGTTACGACTAAGACTTTATCATGAAGTCCAGATGTAATAAAGGCGTTTGCCATGTGTAATCCGTATGTAAAGCCAGCACAGGTAGCGTTAAAGTCTAGCGCCCCAGTTGTAGGAATATCAAAGTAATCTTGTATTTGGGCTCCCACGCTTGGAAATGCATAGTCGGGTGTTGTAGTTGAGACAATGATACATCCTACATCCTTTAAATCTTTCTGATATTGCTCCACTAAGTTTTCAATTGCTTTAATAGCTAGGTCAGAAGAATATTCGTTTTCATTAGCAATTCTTCTTTCCTTCATGCCAGTTCGTTTCACAATCCATTCATCGTTCGTATCTACCATTCGTTCTAAATCGTCATTGGTAAGTCTTTTTTCTGGTACGTATGTACCTATTGCTGTAATACGTGCAGTTGATTTCATCATATTCACCCTTCTTTATTACCAAGATATATAAATTGACATTAGTACTAGGTACCAATAAAGTCAATGAATTTATATGAAAAAATTGTAAATTGGGCTTACGTAGACCTAATAATAAAATAAAATCCTTTAAATTTATTGATTTTAAAGGATTTTTGTTTCTTATAAATTACATTATGGTAACTACGGGTGTATATATTATTCATTAATGTTTAAGTTTTAACGGCATGTTAAAATGTGATTATAAGGAAATTAAAACATATCAGAACTTATAAGGGGAAAATAATTGAATTCGTTATTGTATCTTACAATGTTATTTATAGTAATACTTACAGTGGTTCCTATCATGATTGTAATCATCAAAACGGTTTTCAGAAGAAAACTACCAAGCAATTACTATACTCCATTTGATTATATTTCTGCCCAAACTACTGAGGAATTTCATGAGGAAAAAGAAGAAATTAAAAAAGAAGATGAAAATGGAGATAGTAAAAATCGAGTAAGGGTATTTATTGTGGTGTCGAGAATGTTGATTATGTTAACTGGTTTGGTATATCGTATACATCTGAAATAAATAAAAGATTCCTTAAAAAGTAAAACAATTCTTTTCACTAAACGTCTTATTTATAGCAGTAAGGCTGGGAGGGATTGTTTTGTCACATAAGGATAAACAGAAGGTTTGGGTAAAGTTTATTATTTTTACATTAGTCGTAGGGGGAATTGTCGCAGTTTTCTCTGTTATGTCTGATCATTTGCCACTTGTAACGAGTATGACCACTCCTGAATTAATGGTTTCCTATGTAGCTATCATGCTTAATTCTTTACCAGGTTGGTTTATAATGGCGATGGTTGTTGGATATGTATTTGGAACCCGAACAAGGCAAGCAGCATATTTTGGAAGCCTTTATATTGTCAGTTCCATTACCATGTATTTTGTAATTGGTCATTTTTATAATAATCAACCAGACAGTATAGTATGGGGTTTAAAAGATATACTATATACCTTCATTACATGGTACGGTGCATCCGTTATAGGTGGTATTGTTGGCGGAATGGTTGGGTTTTTATTTACCAAAAAACCTGTTGTATTAGTAACGTTACCAGCAGGTTTGCTGCTCCAGCTATTTTTAAATGGTACTAGGGGTTGGAGTGATATAGTGGGTATGGCCCAAAGTATTACTTATTGTTTAATAATTATTAGCGTTTTTATTTATTTCTTTAGATTAAAGACAACCAAAAATAAAAAGGTTAAGCATTTCGCTTAATCTTTTTTATTTTTAATGAATTTTAGTTGGTTAAATCTTCAATTTTTTTAACACTGCTTTTTTTAGATTCTCTTTTTCTCCTGTTGTAAGCTCAGATATAAGGAAATTCTTCAGGTCTATTTTAATCTTATTCAGCTCTTTATAAATCGAATTAGATTTATTCACTATAACTACCTCTTTTATGCTTTTTATAGTTTACTGTCATTAATTAATACGAAAGTATGCAAGTAAATCTATCAAGGCTATAATAAATAAGTTCCAGTTCCTATAAAGAGTGATTATGGTAACTAAATTTTATAAGATATATGGCTTATAAAAAGAATGCTTAACAACAAGAACCCCCCCTACACTTTTGAGGGGGGCTTGTTGTTAATATTAAGGGTGTAATTGCTTGTTGCTTACATATCATTTAATATTTTGTAGATACTTATTATAACCTAGTAAACCATTTTGAAAAAGAAGAAAATGAAAACGATTACTTTTCATTTAAATTAAAATGTACCTTTTCTATTTCGAGCCTGTAGGCAACACTGTAGTAAGTAAAAATGGGAGTATTTATTCTTTTATTGCTGATATACAACAGAACGGTCTTTGGACACTTATTTTCACTTGTCTAAAGCCCTCTTCTTCTAACAAACTTTGAATATATTTAGGCGAATAATGAAGAAATTCCTTAGTGTGCCTCATTCTATCCAGTTCCTCACTTAAAGTAAATGTGATGAATACCTCACCTTCAGGCTTTAATACTCTTTGAATTTCCTGTAGTCCTTTTACTAAATCGGACCAAAAGTATACTGTATGAATAGTATATACTTTGGTGAAATATTCTGCAGCAAAAGGAATATGTTCAACGTTTCCTTCAGTAATCTCTGCCTTATGACTTGCTATAAAACCTCTATTTACTCGTTTAGCCTTATTCACCATAGATAAAGAGATATCGATTCCACATATCTTTTCAATATCTTCATACTCGTTTAGAAGGCTATTCAACGTTGCACCAGTTCCCATTCCTATTTCAAGAATACAATCGCCAGGTGACGGGTTTATAAGCTCAACTGTCCACCCATTAGCCTTTTTATTGCCTTTTTCCATATAAGAACCTATCCATTTTGCCAAAATACCTCTAGGGTTACTCAACTGTTTACCTAACCATTTGTTAAACATATTTACAACCCTTAATTTTGAGCAATGGAATAAGTTATATAAGATTCTAACTTTTCTTTTACTACATTCCACTCTCTATCTAGTATACTGTAGACAACTGCGTCACGAACTACGCCATTATATAAAAGGCGTTCGTTTCTCAATATTCCTTCTTTAACTGCACCTAATCGTTCAATAGCTTTTTGAGCTGTTTTATTCCGTAAATCCGTTTTAATTTGTACTCGTTTCATTCCTAATGTTTCAAAAGCGTATTGTAATAATAAAAACTTACTTTCTGTATTAATACTTGTGCGTTGAGCATCAGGTGAAAAAAAAGTATACCCCATTTCTAGAGTTTTTGAAGATAAAGATATGTCGTATAGTCTAGTACTACCAACAATCTTATTATTCCAAATATCTTCCACGATAAAAGGAACTATCTCCCCTGTTTTTTTCTTTTGTAGACACTCATTTATTATATTTTTCATATCTAATAAGCTATCCATTTTAACAGGCATATAAGTCCAAATATCTGGAGTTTGTTTAACAATATTATATAAGTCCTCTGCATCTTCCGTTTCCATTGCTCTTAATCTTACACGTTGTTTACTTAATTCCACTTGTTTCATCCATCCCTTTGTGTATATTTTGGAAATCATTTAATTTTACACTATATGGAATTAAATATCGAACTGTTTGTCGTCAATAAATCAATGATATAAAAGAATTATTATTTCTTCCTATAAGCGTGTTTATGTTAACTAGTTCTATATCTCATATTCATATACCATTTCCTCTTATTCAGTAAGAAAATGGTGATATACTTATATAAAGACCAATGCAAGGGGCATGGAATATGATGAATCCTAAGGAAAAGGAAACTTCAAGATTTAGTTTAATTTTCAAGTCTTATGAACAAGTGTTAAAAAAGATTTTAAATATGTTTTTTACTAGATAATATTTCATATAAAAAAGGCTTTTAAGTTTCGTTATATAGATACAAATTCGTCTTAACTTGATGACGATGTGGTGGGACCCCATATAAAGTTTCTGTGACTGTTCACTTATGTGAGTTAGAAGTATGCCCAGAATTGGCGGTAAGTCTACTTGAACTTTATTTTATTGTCCAGTTAAGTGTAGCCGATTCATTATAAGGATTTTTTTCTTAGGCTAGCAAAAAAACGTTTAAAATACTCTTCTAATGCCACTTCACCCAACTTAGGCTTAAAATTCAAATCCTGTCTTGATGTAGTAAGGTCATAGTGTCTATTTATTCCACCATAATATAATTCTACTTGACTTCTAAGTAGTGATGGCTGAGTATTCTTTTCCTTTGCTTCAAATTCAAGTTTATCAGCTAAATTTAACAACTGTTCTTTAGTATATTTTTGTGGTATCTCAAGATTAGGAATAAATTTTTTTGCAATTTTAATGATATCATCTGAAGTTAAAGGCTCTTCATTAGCCAAGATATATCTTGTACCCCTTACACCTTTTTCCGCTGCAGCAATCATACCTTTCACAACATCAGTTACATCTATTAGCGTCATTTCACTTATATAGTTAACTTTCATCTTTCCTAAAAGAATACTATCGAAGGCCAGTATGGTTGGAGTTTTCTTTAAAAACTCTCCACCAATCATTGCACCAGGAAGAACGCTAACCATATCCAAATCATATTTTTCTGCCAGCTCCCAAGCTGTTCTTTCAGCTCGTGCTTTTGAATCGAAGTATGCATTTCCATGACTGTTTTCAAGCCATGTAGTTTCATCAATTTTACCCTTTAAGTTTGTCTTGTCCAATGACAATGCTGCTACGGAGCTTACATATACTATTTTTCTTACATTTGCTTCTTTAGCAGCCTCCATTATATTTTGAGTTGCCTCAACATTAGGAATAATTATCTCTTTTTCAGGATCTTGTGCCCAATGTTTAAATACAGCAGCTACTTGATATAAGGTATTCACTCCATCAAGTGCTTTATGAAGTGAGTCTTTATCCCTCAAATCGGCGTAGACGATCTCACAATCAAGGCCTATAAATGGTTCTTTGTCATTTAAATCTCGTACACTTGCTCTAACAGTTTCTCCTCTTTTTAATAATTCCCTTACCAAGTTGTTACCCAAATGACCATTTGCACCTGTTACCAAGGAAATTTTCTTCATAAATAAATCCTCCTAAATCAGTGATTACACCAGTTATCATAATGCGATAACAGCCTGTTGTAATTGACATATGTAAATTGCAATAAAAAAACACCAAATACTTTTATTTGATGTTTCCTAAAAACGTTTATTCTATTTTCATACTTCTCTTAATTCTACTAAGTGAGCTTGCTCTAATTCCAATATAAGAAGCAATATATGATTGATTTATTCTACTTTCTAAAGAAGAATACTCTCTTTTAAACTCTATGTACCTTTCCAGTGCATCTTTCATAAGTAACGCCTGTTCTCGATTTAGCATACCAACAAGAATCTTCTGAATATAATTAGTGAATATAACCTTCATTTGATTAGTTTTCTTCATACCTTGATCTATGGAATTATACGGAATAACTACGCAAATGCTGTCTTGCAGGCTTTCTACACTAAATCTAGCTTCTTCAACTCTTAATAAACCCTCTGCACAGGCAAATTCTGTTTCAGCTGCAAAACATTTTGTCACATCATTCCCTGCAGCATCTATATAATATCCTCTCATAATTCCTTTATGAATATAATACAGTGAAGAAACTCTTTGCCCCTGCCTTAAAACAATTGTACCCTTTGGCACCATCTTTATATCAGCTGTTGAATTAAATAAGTATTTTAAATCTTCTTCCAACTCCAGCTTCAAACCAGCTTCAATATAATCACTCGGCTTATTAAGCATAATTCATCACCTCTCTAAACATATAAGGCATATCCTTTATCCACAATTTACTATTATAGCATTTAACCATGTCAAGCAACATAATAGATTTACTTAAAATTCAACACAATCAACGATTAGCACTTATTGGGGTAGCAAGACACATCCATCCATCAACTTAAGAAATTGGCTGTTACCCAAAACGAAAAAATGAATTTAATTTTCATAAATAACTATCAAGAGATAAAAATTTCGTTTTGGGGGTACTTCAAAATATTAGCTTGATGGGCATGTGATCTTACCCTATAGAAAGAGTTATCAGTTGAGAAAGGTACTGAGGATGAAGTCAATCATTATGAACATTACTTTCATGTGTATGGAAAGTTAAACTAACTAAATTCGAAAAGATACTGATAAAATCCATTATGCTAACTAATCTTGTAGTTAGTTTTCAAGACTTTGCTTCTTAAGAAAAATTTACATATACAAAAAGAATCCTTTGCCCATTTAGGCAAAGGATTTTCAAATTTATTGGAATAGGGGGAATACGTTATTAGTCTGGCCAGATTTATAGATTCATATACATATATCCTTAAAAATAAATGTTGTAATAGACTAAGTTTCTTAAAAATAACCTTATCTACGTTTTGTTATTTATTAAGTAAATACTAAAGTATTTTAGTTATTACTAAGGTTTCACTATTTACTTTAAGTGACGACAAATTAGTTATAAAACATAATATACATTACCTTTTTTCCTTATAACTATATTTATGAAAGGTGTTCTTTTAAATTGAAGTAATCTTTGCACCAGAACCCCAAAGACTTCAAGGTACCAGTGAGCTCTTATTACTTTCT
>DATMFE010000252.1:0-1534 GCA_035556295.1 Ureibacillus sp. | reverse complement strand
AAAAAACGATGTCCCACTATTTGCATGAACTTCCTATCTAAAATTCATCAATAGTGTTTACAAAACAGGGCATTTTATACAATAGGGATTTTACTATGGCTGGTAACCCTTATAGCGAAACAAAGAAGGAGCAAACACATTCATGTGTCTGCTCCTTCTTTTTATGAACTGATTATAGTAAATAAAGCCTGTTATTTTGTTACAGCTTGAAACGCTTTTGCATACAGGTTAAGCTCGTCAATTAATTCAGCAACAGATTTTGCAGCTGCCTCATTTAGTCCATCATGTTCATAGTCGAACTGATCTGGATCTAACGCTAATTGTTTTGGAATAACATTCGCATACACACCGCGTCCAACGGTTCTCATGGAATTAAGTGCGTTAATTCCACCTTTTCCGCCACCCGCTACTGCTAATAAAGCAACTGGTTTATTTGTAAACTGCTCAGCACTTAAGAAGTCTAATGCATTTTTCAAAGCACCGCTCATAGAATTATGATATTCAGGAGTGGCTAAAATCACGCCATCTGCTTCTTTGATTGCTTGTTGTAATTGTACAACCTCTTCTAATTGATATTGTTGCGCTTCACCTTTATATAATGGTAATGAAGATGTGCTTAAATCAATAAGCTCCGCTCCGTATGTTCTTGAAATAAAGCGAGATGCAATACCTGTACGTCCTTCTTTACGTGGTGATCCATTAATGATAACTAATTTCATATCCAAACTCCTCCAACTTGGCCATTGCGTGAACAACTTTCATGCAACCATTCATATAAGTTTTAACGAGATGAAGAAACATAGTTCCTCATCAATTACAATTCTCTTACTTCATAAAGTATAAACAAACAAGTTAATATCTCAAAATAATATGCTTACAAAAAATAATTAGAAATACGCAGCTTCCAGTAAAGCATGTTCAGGAAAAGACGAAGAGTGTATCACCCTTCGTCTTTTCCTGAACAATAGGCTCTATTAACAGAGCCTGCTATTTAAATAAGTTCTTCAATATTCTTCATAAAAATATCAGTAACCTTCGAGAGCTTTTCTTTAGCTTCTTCCATCGATTTTCCTTGAATGCCGAAGTAAAATTTAATTTTCGGTTCCGTGCCGGATGGGCGCAGGCAAACCCATGTACCATCTTCCAAAATATACTTTAGTACATTGGAATTCGGAAGTTCAATCGTTTCCTCCATTTTTGTTTCCATTGATACTCTTTTTCTACTCTTATAATCCTCTTGAATAGACACCTTTTGTCCAGCAATCTCAGTCGGAGGATTTTGGCGGAAGTGTTCGAGAATTCCTTGAATTTGTCTTCCTCCTTCAATGCCTTTCAACGTAAGCGAGCGTAACCCTTCTAAATAGAATCCATATTTTTTAAAAATATGCATTAACCCTTCATAAAGTGTCATTCCTTGCTTTTTGTAATAGGCACACACTTCAACAGCCAGTACAGCCGCTTGAATGGCATCTTTATCACGCGCAAAGTCTTTAATTAAATAACCATAACTTTCTTCATAGCCAAATAAGAAGGT
>DATMFE010000251.1:0-1502 GCA_035556295.1 Ureibacillus sp. | reverse complement strand
TACTTAAAAACACTACATTTAATCCTATCATAGCATTTTCAGTTGAATTGTGTCAGTAGGAATCTTCTTTACAAATGGCTTTGTTACATAATATTGTTAATAACACAAATGAGCCAACAATTAACAGTATCCTATAACAAGGCCTTACAACTAACTATGGTGTGATATAGCGGCTTTCTCCAAAACTAAAAAACGTGCGAAACTAAAGCTTCGCACGCAATACACCACAAATGGGCCCTTATTATTTAACTAAACCTTACTTAACGTTTTCTAATTCTTTATATCCGTCAACAACCACTTCTAATTTCCCAGTATCCGGCGCAATAATCAAACCATGAACGGGAATTGTTTTTGGAATAAGTGGATGGTTTTTAATACAATTCACACTATGTTTTACACTTTCATACACATCATCAAAGCCGCGAAGCCAATTTTTAATATCAATTCCTGAATTTTCAATTGTTGAAATTGTACCTTCTGGAACACCGCGATTAACCATCTTCTTAATCATTTCATCTGTATTGACCGCTGCCATCCCACAATCATGATGTGGAATCACATAAATTTCATCCGCTTTCAATTCATAAACAGCAACAAGGATACTACGCATAACACTTCCAAATGGATGGGAAACGATTGCTCCTGCTGTTTTTAAAATTTTTACGTCACCATTGCGGACATTCATAGACTTTGGAAGTAGCTCGACAAGACGGGTATCCATACAACTAACGATTATCATTTTTTTATCAGGGTATTTAGTTGTTTGATACTTTGTGTACTCCTCTTCATTAACAAATTTTTCATTATAGTCAAGAATTTCATTTAACAAGCTCATTTGTTGTCATCTCCTGATTTGCTATGTATTTCACCTGTACATTATATCAAATATTCGCAAAATTGACTACACTTCTGTTTTAAATCAGATATTTAATGATCACGGTGATGTAATACAGCGGCTAAAAAGCCTAAAATAATGACTCTCTCCTGTTCATTAATGATCGAAGAAAAGGTAATAATCGGTGTATTTAATTCGAATCGCTTAGCCCACTCTACCGGCATCCAGCCTTCTTGAAAAGAGGCGACACTTTTTTTATCTATTGTTTTAAGTTGTAAAGAGTAAAGACTTGCCTTTGACTCTACTGCAATCCATTCACTCTGATTTCCTTTATAGATGATCCCTTTAATTTTAATGAGTGAATCCTTCCAATTTTCTCGATAACCCCCAATTATTTTATCATCGGCATTATAAATCGTCATCGAATTCGTTAACCCTGCTCGAGTATGATATTTTGCCCTGACTTGTCCATCGCTATCCAGTAAGATAAATCGCTTGGGCAATAGCAGTGAAACGACGTTCGGAATCAACCACATAAACCAGCGCATATTTTGATCGCGAACTTCTCCAAGAAGCAAACCTTTTGAATCAAATAGCAGCATACGCAATGTTGGTGCAGGCATAAAAACGACTAATACATGGTCTATGCTTAATAACTGACCACTTG
>DATMFE010000250.1:0-2822 GCA_035556295.1 Ureibacillus sp. | reverse complement strand
TCGTGAAGCATACGAAACAAATCCAGCGCATACGTCTCTCAAAGACCAACGTGAAAAGCGCGACCAATTAAAAGAAAAGAAATTCCAAGCACAGCAAAAAAAGAACAAAGGGGAGAAGTAAATGGAAACTTGCCCTTGGTGTGAGGAAGGCACTCTTTCCTCTGTCGCCGATACCGTCTACTGGGAGTTGCCGGATGGAACACGAGCGGTGGAAATTACGGAAACACCGTCCGTTCTTTGCGACCACTGTCAGGCGTTGTTCCAAAGCAATGAAACGGTAAAGGAAATTGAGGATCAGCTGTTTTTAATTGACACGAAGCAGTTAGGGAAGCAGACGAAATATGAAGACTTATTGAAGATGAAGAGGTTGTTGAAGCGGAATTATTTTGATTTTTCGTAGAAGAAGAGAATAGAAGGTTAAAAACATATATTCCTGTGTGAAATGGGGATATATGTTTTTTTATGGTTGGATTCTTTAATAAATGGAATAGAAAGTTAATTTTAAGTAATTGGCAGTAACTTTTTAACAGACTATCCTTTTGTATAAAAAGAATTTTTGAGTATATTTTCCCCTTAATATACATATTATGGGTTTATTTTGGTATTATTAAATAGTTAATATTACCTAACGGGGAGATGTTGAACTAGAAGAATTTATTAATAGTGCGGAAATAAAGTGCATCAGATTTATTAGTGTAAGTGTATTAACTTCTTGGGAAGGCATTGGTTGAAAAAGTATGATTCATGTAGTTAGATGAATGATGGAAATAGGGCTTCATACTCATAAAGTGAGACTACGTTTATTAGTCATCATCCAAGATTTTTTAATAAGGGAGAGGATGATTCAAAAATGGATAAAAAGGTCGGAAAGAAGATACCTGTTTTATTAGCGCTTGTTGCAATATTAGTTATTGGATTGTTTACTAGCTATCAAATGTTATCGAAGAAGTATAGTGAGGAAGCAGTAATTGAGCAATTTAAATTGGCTCTTACAAAAAAAGATAAGGTGATGTTGAAAGAATTAATCGTACCTACTGATTCTCGCTTGAAAGTAAATGATCAAAGTTTAGACGCTTTGTTTACACTTATCGATAAGGAACCATCGTCAATTCAAGAGATTGAAAGTTCTTTACGTGAAGAAGGATTAGGAAATAATTTATTCTTCTTACGAGAGGACGGCAAACATTATGGAATATTTACTCGTCATGTAGTTGATACGACGGGGTATTTTATCACTTTGGAGGATGCGGGCGAAGAAATGACGGTTTATTTAAATAATAGTGAGATTGGTGTACTAGATGGTACTGAAGAAACTAGAGAGTTTGGCCCTTTTTTAGCAGGTTCCTATACTGTTAAAGGAGTATCAACAGAAAGTAAAAAAAGAGAAGAAGCTGTAGCTGTTGTATTAATGGGAACAAAGACTAAAACAGATGTCGCCTTACTCATAGAATCTACGGAAGAAGAAAAAGAAGAAGTAAAAGAGAAAACAGTGATAAAAGAGGTAATCCGGGAAGTACCATCAGGCTATTCCTACTATATAATTCCAAACAGCGACTATGCTTATTTAACATATTCAGATATTGCTGGGTTTTCAAATAGTGATTTACGTTTGGCAAGAAATGAAATTTATGCTAGACATGGCTATATTTTTAATTCAAGAGAATTACAGAACTATTTTAATAGCCAAGATTGGTACGTTCCAGATTCAAGTTATAACGGACATTTATCCCCTGTAGAGAAAGCTAACGTAGAATTTATTAAGTCACATGAATAGGAGTTTAATTATGAAAGCTTGGTCTATCATAGCTGTCTTAATCACTTGTATAGTTTCATTTTTTCTTCTTAGAATAGATTCGCAATCAGAACAGGGAATTTTAAATACTATTTCAATGGAAAAATCAGAAGCTAGCAACGGAAAAGATGGTAATAATTTGATAAATACAAAAGAAGAACAACATGTTGAGATAAGAAGTTCAGAGGAATTGGCAGAAGAAAAATCAGAGGTCGTTACAACGTCGCCACTTCCTCCAGCTGATATTGAAACAGCAGCTGAATCTTTTATTATAGTCATTGATCCGGGGCATCAGGCCAAAGCGAATATCGAACAAGAACCGATTGGGCCCGGTGCCAAGGAAACCAAATATAAAGTGAGTGGTGGAACAACAGGTGCCGTGACAAAGCACCCTGAATATGTACTTACGCTTGAAGCATCTAATTTACTAAAATCTTATCTAGAAAATAGAGGATTTCAAGTCATCTTGACAAGGACTTCTCATGATGTAAATATAAGCAATCGGGAACGTGCGGAGATAGCAAATAAGAATGATGCTGATTTGTTCGTGCGTATTCACGCAGACGGATCAGAAAGCCCTGAAACGAGTGGCTTTTCTATTCTCATTCCTGCAAAAGAAAATGCATATACAGCACCTGTTTATGAAGATAGTTACAGGGCTGCTCGAATGGTCCTTACACATATTTCAAAGGAAATACCGCTTCACCAAAATGGCATCTTCTTCAGACATGACATGACAGGATTTAATTGGTCAAAGGTGCCTGTTATTCTACCTGAAATTGGTTTTATGACAAATCCTGAAGAAGATAAGAAACTATCAGATGATGTTTATTTAGCAAACTTAATGGAATTATTGGCTTCTGGAATAGAAGAATACGCTATTTTTAAACAGAAACAAAAGAATTAAAATATTCATTTCAAGAGCGATAGAAATTGATTAAACACCATCTTTCTATTGTGATAATTGTCAGGCACTATTTTAAAGCGATGAAACGGTAAAGGAAATTGAAGATCAATTGTTTTTAATTGA
>DATMFE010000249.1:0-2562 GCA_035556295.1 Ureibacillus sp. | reverse complement strand
CACTTGACTACTAGGAATAATAGGTATTATATTATTAACAAATATAATATTAGACCGACTAGACAACTAGAGGCTTTCTAAGTATTTGCTTAGGAGGCCTCTGTCTTTTTTATAAAACATTTTCAAAAGGAGGTTCATATGAACGCATTACGTCAGTATGTTGATCATTTTATTGTTGGCCAGGTTGAGAAAGGGAAGCAGCTCGGAAGAACGATAGGGTTTCCGACAGCCAATTTGAATATTGCAAACAATGTCTTCTTAGAAACTGGAGTTTATGGTGTATACGTGTATTATCAGTCAAAAAAATATTTAGGTATGATGAACGTTGGGAATCGCCCTTCTTTTAACGATGGTAATCATCAAACAATCGAAGTTCATATCATCGATTTTAATGAATATATTTATGATGAAATTTTAACAGTGGAAATAATGTTTTATATTCGAAAGGAGAAAAAGTTTAACCAATTACAAGACCTAATTTCTCAATTAAAGGCTGATAAATTTTATGCTCGTAAGCAACTTCATTTACTTAAATAACATATGGGAAGAGGAGATTATGGATAAGTTTGAAAAAATCTGTCATGTACCTGATTTGAAGTTCACTCAATTTTGTGAACAACATTTTTCTCTGAATAAAGGAATTTATAATACAATCGACCTTTGGTTTTATAATAGAGGATTAACTAATATTTTGAATAGAAGAAAAGTGATGTTACGATTTATGATTTTTAGTTGTACGGATGAAGCAAGGGTGAAATTTGGACCAGGTGGTTTGACAAGAAAACTAGAAGATTTTTGGTATCAAGCAAATGAGGTGTTACAAGAAAATTAGGAACTACTATAGCTATAATTCATAGTTAATTTATATATATAGTATGTATTATATAGCTGGTTAGGCAATTGAAGGTCCTATTAATATGAAATTGCAAGGACTTTTGCATAAGAGGGGAGGGGTTTCCATGCTAATTGAAAAAGCACAAAAACTACAAGATATAGTGAAATCATTAACAGAAGAATTTGCAAAAACAGCAAGCGAACGAGATAAGCGTGGCGGTACTGCAAAAGAGGAGCGTGACCTTATTCGTCACAGTGGGTTACTCCGTTTAACAGCACCTAAAAAATACGGCGGTTACGGAGAAAATTGGAAAAAAGTTTTACGTATTACACGTGAAATGGCTAAAGTAGATAGTTCGGTAGCTCATTTATTTGGTTATCATTTTTTATGTCTTGCTTCTGTTGAGCTATATGGTACACCAGAACAAGTTGAGCATTTTACAAAGGAAACAGCAGAAAACAATTATTTCTGGGGGAATGCGTTCAATCCTCTCGATGCTCATGTAACTGCTACAAAAGAGGATAACGAATGGATTGTTAATGGTAAAAAAAGCTTTTGCTCTGGCGCAGTAGATTCAGATAGGCTACTCATCTCTGCTCAGAAGGATGATGGTTCTGGTGTCTTAGTTGCTGTCATTCCAACAAATCGCGGAGGTGTTTTGTTGGGGCATGACTGGGATAGTTTTGGACAACGTCAGACGGATAGTGGATCTGTGACATTTGAACATGTAATTGTACATGATACAGAAGTGCTGGATGCTTACGAAGCGACTGATAGCAACTTATTCGCCACAGTACGTACGCATATTGCTCAGTCTATTTTGATTCATGTTTTACTCGGGACAGCTGAAGGTGCGTTTGAGGCTGCCAAAGACTATACAAAAACAAAGACGCGTCCGTGGGTGACATCTCATGTCGATGCAGCAATAAATGATCCGTACAATATTTATCATTACGGTGACTTATTTGTCCAATTGAAAGCTGCGGATGCTCTTGTACATATTTCTAATGAGATATTGGAAAATACATGGACGCTAAAGACTAGCATTACGGAAGAACAGCGTGGGGAATGTAGTATCGCGGTCGCCACTGCGAAAGTGCAAGTCGTACAAACGGCGCTTGATGTGACAAGTCGGGTGTTCCAAATGATGGGGGCTCGGGCAACTTCAGCGCAATATAACTTTGATCGCTACTGGCGTAATGTACGTACCCATACGTTACATGATCCGATTGACTATAAAATTCGTGATCTTGGTCAGTACACTTTAAATAATCAATACCCGGAAATTTCAGCGTATTCATAAGGAGGAATTGTTAATGGAAATCTTTTGGTTTATCCCGACGAATGGTGACTTTCGTCAATTGAATAATAATGAAGGTTCACGCCCTGCAACATATAACTATTGTAAGCAAATTGCAGAAGCAGTAGACGATTTAGGCTATACAGGTGTTTTAATTCCAACAGGAAAAACGTGTGAAGAAGGATTTATTGTCGCCTCCACACTGGTACCTGTAACAAAAAATCTAAAGTATTTAGTAGCGGTACGCCCAGGTTTAATGTCACCAAGCTTTGCGGCACGTATGTCCGCAACATTAGATCGATTTTCTGATGGTCGATTATTAATTAATGTTGTTGCTGGGGGGGACCCAGTAGAATTGGCAGGAGAAGGTGTATTTTTAGATCACGACGAACGCTATGAGTTAACAGATGAGTTTTTAAAAATTTGG
>DATMFE010000248.1:0-4568 GCA_035556295.1 Ureibacillus sp. | reverse complement strand
TTTATGCCGGGAAAATCGGGATTTTTCAGCATAATTCACCACATCTTCCAAAGATCAAGAAAATTTGGATAACAACCCTTTTACTAAGTATTCCACTTGTCAGTTTTTTAGCTATTATGAAGGTAGGGTTTATTGATTTAGGCGTTTATAGAGAAATTGCTGTCTTTTTATTCACAAGCTTAAGCGGGCTGACATTATGCTTTTTCTATATGTCTTCATTAACGTTACTACTGAGAAAAAAACATTGGCAAAAGCTTCTCCGCCCGTTTGGTTTTACAGGGCAAATGGCGTTAACCAATTACATTTTGCAGACGGTAATTTCAATCTTTATTTTTCTTGGACTTAATCTTTTTGGTAAAGTCAGCCTTTTAACAGGCACCTTAATTTGTCTTAGCATTTATATAGTGCAGATGATATTCAGTTATGTATGGTTGAAGAACTTTAGATTTGGCCCATTAGAATGGTTATGGCGTTCATTAACGTATGGCTATTTTCAACCAATGAAAAAAGAGGAAAACAAAAATAGGTTACCTGCCGACTGAATACGGATAATTTATAGTGATTGGAGATAGGAATAAAACACCTTCTTAGGCTGCCATATTACCAAATTCTATTGGTTTGTGGCAGTCTAATTGTATTTCACAGTTAAGCCCTCTTAGTAATTAGAGGCTATAGGATACAGGAATATATAAAACACATAGATTTACGTGATAATATTTTATGAATTGGAAAAAGATAGTCTTAGGAAAGGAGGGATTGCGAATGTGTGTAAAAAAGTGGCTAACTGGATTGGTCGTTTTGCTTGCGACGATTATGGTTGTAACAACTTCAGGCCCACTCAGTGTATTTGCCGAGTCTAGCGTCGTAACACAGCCGATTGAGTCAGTGAAAGCGATTGAGGTTGAGTTGAACGATGATTACTTTAATCCGAAAGTCATTACTATTCCGAATGGCAGAACGACAACGTTAATATTGAAAAACAAGGGTAAGAAAAAGCACACCTTCACAGTGGAAAAGCTCGGAATTGACGCCGAAGTCCAGCCGGGAAAAGAACACACCATTACCGTGCAACCAAAAGAAACTGGTACATATGATTTGATATGTCGTTACCATTTTCAGGAGGGTATGGTTGGGAAAGTAATAGTTAAATAACAAGCAGGGCCAATCAGGCCTTGCTTGTTTAATTCCCGGCAGATATTCCTTCAAAAAGGAAATGCCTGCTTTTTGTAAAGGAGAGAGGTAGGTGAGAAAAAGATTTTTTCCATATTTACTAATGTTAATGGTACTACTAAAATGGAAGTAAATATTGAGCTACCGAGCAGGTGAAATTATTACTATTATCCAAAAACTGTTCAAAGCTTGTATAGTAAGAAAGATAGTATTACTTAAATTTTAGGAGGTGTGACAATTTGGATTTCTTAGGTTTTATTACATTAATAATAGCGGGCTTCACCGCTTGTGCTGAGTTTACTTCATACGCTTTAGTACATCCAGTTATCCGTCAATTACCTCAAAAGCAACATATACGTTTTGAACAAGGTTCACTGAAAACATATGGACTTATTATGCCCATATTTATGCCTGTAAGTGTGATTCTAACTTTGTCTTTCGCATTATTTACTAAAGAACTTGAAGGCATTGAGCTTACAAGCCGTTTTTTTTCTGCTGGAATGTTCATTTTAGCAACAATAATAACTATTATATATAATGTTCCTATTAACAAGGAAATCCAACAATGGGATGCAGGCAATTCACCCGCTGATTGGAAAGAGATAAGAAAACGATGGATGTTCTTTCAATCTATTCGTTCTTGGTTACTTCTTATTGGTTTCGTGTTACTTTGTTTCTCAGTGTCAATTTGATATAAAGATTACACTTTCTATACATGACCTTATAATACGAAGGGTGCGTTAGTTTAAGAAGAAAAGACTTTACATATTAGTTAAAAATTTGAGAAATATATATACTCGAAGTAACATAGACGGAAAGGAGATGGTACTATGTCTCAATCATTGGAGCTGGCGACTTTTGCTGGAGGCTGTTTTTGGTGTATGGTATCACCATTTGATGAACTTCCAGGAGTTAAAGGAGTGATTTCTGGATACACAGGCGGCCATAAAACAAATCCAACCTATGAGGAAGTGTGCACAGATACAACAGGACACTATGAAGCTGTTCAAATTTCATTTGATTCCGCTGTTATGTCATATCAAAAGCTATTGGACTTTTTCTGGCAGCAAATTGATCCGACAGATGATGCAGGACAGTTTAACGATCGTGGATTATCGTACCGGACAGCCGTTTTTTTTCATAGTGAAGAACAGAGGATACTAGCAGAGACTTCCAAGGCTAAGCTTGCAGAGAGCGGGAGATTTAAGAAACCAATTGTTACGGCGGTTCTGCCGGCTGGGCCTTTTTACAAGGCAGAAGAAAAACACCAGCACTACTATAAAAGGAACCCTTTTCACTATAATCTATATAAAGAAGGCTCTGGACGCGCCAAATTTATTCGTGAGAATTGGAAAAAGCGAAAAAGCGATGAGGAATTACGGAAAGAACTTACCCCGATTCAATATGAGGTAACAAGAAATAATGCAACCGAGCCGCCTTTTCAGAATGAGTATTGGAACCATACAGAAGAAGGAATCTATATTGATATTATCTCGGGCGAGCCATTGTTTAGTTCGATTGATAAATATGATGCAGGCTGTGGATGGCCGAGTTTTACAAAGCCATTGCGGCGTACAGAGCTTGAGGAGAAATTTGATACCTCTCATGGAATGAGGAGGATTGAAGTTCGGGCAAAGGCATCGGATGCTCATCTGGGTCATGTGTTTGATGATGGTCCTGGTCCTGATAGGGCACGCTATTGCATAAATTCTGCAGCACTTCGGTTTGTTCCTAAAAATAAATTGCAGGAAAAGGGATATGGAGAGTTTCTAAGTCTTTTTGAGTCGTAAACCACCGTAGGGACTACGGGTAGAGCCTGCTAAAAACTAGTGGATACACTGGTGTTAGCAGGAATTTCCCACTTCAAATTTCCAGAAAATGAAGTGGGGAGTAGTTTAAGCCTATGAATCATGGAACAATTTCAAAAATAGTGCCTTGGTTCAAATCAGTCACTTTCATAGAGCCATAAACCCCTAAATATAGTTTGGTTTGATTCAGATTCGTTCCCAAACTAACATAATAAGCTGATTGAGACCCAAAATTATAATCGGTTTCAATAACACTAAAATCATTTAGTTTACAATCTGTTCTTATCCTAGTATAAGCTAAAACCCCTCTGGCTGGAGATTGGGATTCTTCCTTCCGGGCAAGATCGGTAAATACAACACTCCCTGTTAAAACGGAGATTCTAGTCCCCATATAGGCTTGCACTCCTGTAAGAGCAGTTCCTCCAAACTTATCGGGTCGGGGATCTTTATGAAAATAACTAGTTACAGGCTGAAGACGCCTTACTGAAGTTTTTATTGCTTCATTGTAATATGCCATTGTTTGCTCATCCAAATTCGGATTTGCAGAGCAACCCCTTACAATCGGAGTAGGGAAAACACCTTCCCACCCTCGCCAGCCAAAGTTAATCAATCCTTCTTGGTCAGCTTCAGATTTCATTAAAAAAGCTTGAACAAGCTGGGGAACCGGTATCGATTTATGCGGACCGAATGAAAAAATTGATTCTGCCAAGTCCTGTCCGACATTTCCCACATATTTGATATATTGATTATAAAACCTTTGAAATGAAATGCCCGGTATATTTCGAACGCCTTTGGCCATCACTGTAAGTGTTTCCTGAATAGGTACAGGAAGCTCATTAAACCGTGTGACTACGGGGGGATTCTGGTTAAATGTATTCTTATCTACATCATCGATTTCAATTATTTTACCGGCGATTTCCATATCATTCTGGCTTAAATTGAATGGATCATAGCCTGATCCACCATCCCCAGTGGTTAAAACAAGTTTTCCTGTTTCAGGTGAAAAGTTTAAGCTATTGACCCCATTATGATTGGAAAATGGTCTTCTTAAGTTTAGTAATGTCCGTCGTTTTTGGGGTTGACCATTCGAGGGTAAAATCCACTCTTCAACTGTATCAATATGATCATATTGAGTTTCTCTATTTATCCATCTTAGGTTTAAAGTTTTGGAATCACACGGATCAGGTGAAAAAGATTTAGAAAGAGCGCCTGGACCTTGTGTTCCAGCTACTGAATAATGCAGATAAAACAGACCGTTATAATAAAATTCGGGATGAAACGCTAGCCCTAGCAATCCCCGTTCATCATATCCACCACCAGAAGCACCTAGTTTTACAATTCGCGAGCGAATATCTAAAAAAGTCCGTATAACTCCGTCTCTTATGTAAAAAATCTCTCCTACCTGGGTTGCAATAAATAATCTTTCTTTGGAGTCACCCGGAAGTATAGTTGTTTTCAAAACAGTGGGTAAATTTATCTTACTTACAATGGGCCGTAAACGAACCTTAGCTTTTATCAACTAATTTTACACTCCTTCTTATTTGTTTTTATAAGAATATGATTAGAATTGTTCTATTAACACAAAATTAG
>DATMFE010000247.1:0-2758 GCA_035556295.1 Ureibacillus sp. | reverse complement strand
TGCAACAAGTTTAGCTTATTTATTCTACTTAGCGGGGCTAGAGAAAATAGGTTCATCCTCAGCGGTAACATTATCTTTGGCAGAGCCATTAACTGCTTCTTTATTAGGCGTGTTCTTGGTCGGCGAATACCTCAGTCCAACATCATGGATCGGTGTCGCAATGCTACTTGGAGGGATTGTGGTGTTGACGTTTGGTGGGAGGAAAGTCGTCCAGGCTAGCGTTGAACCAACTAGTGTAGTGGAGGATGTAAGTTAATATATGGAACTTAGAGGCGCGCTGTCGGTAGGATGGCGTGTTTTTTTTGTAGTTGTTGTTTTAGGGATGGGGTATTGGCATGACAAAAGATAAAGTGGTGTGAAAGACAACTGGGGTGGAAAAACACTGAGAGATGTCCTTCATAGGCGGTATGAAAGACAACTGAGATGGAAAATTGATGAGAGATGTCCTTCATAGACGGTATGATAGACAACTGAGAAGGAAAATTGCTGAGGGATGTCCTTCATAAGTGGTATGAAAGACAACTGAGGCGGAAAATCGCTGAGAGATGTCCTTCATAGACGGTATGAAAGACAACTGAGAAGGAAAATTGCTGAGGGATGTCCTTCATAAGTGGTATGAAAGACAACTGAGGCGGAAAATCGCTGGGAGATGTCCTTCAAAAGCAGAATGAAGGACATCTAGGGTAGAAAATCTCCCCAAGTTGTCCTTCATTAATTCTTCTAAATATAATACGACCACTGATGACTACCGACAATTTTAAAGTTTTTATCTAACACTCTCTGTATTCTCTTTTTTGAAGGTATTACTCTACACCAATCATGAATGAGATTAGTAGTGACTTTGTGGTTAGGAAATAGCGTATTAAATTCCTTGATACTTCGCAATATTGCTGATGATGTAAGCTCATTATTACCACAATTATTGCATTGAATATAATAGCCAGAAACGAAAACTGAAAACGAATTACACCTCTCGCATATAATCCCCTTCCTTAACTGTTCCAACATATACTCCGGAACATTAGAATATTTATTCTCTCGTATATTCATTGAATGGATTTCCACCAATTATTCTGCAAGAGCGCGATGTTTATCTGTTAACTTCATAGTATTAGAATCAAGTTGTCTTAAATAGCGATTAATTTGATTTGGAAATAGGAATGGGTAATTCTGAGGTGATTGATATAGGTAGAATTAGGGGTTAATGAAGACCACTAAACCCTCAATGGGTAGACTGTACCCGAGGCTTAAAATCAGTTGCTTTAGCAAAGTTTCCGATCTTCGTAATTGATTCAATGGATTTGTGACTTCTGTCTTTGGTAACTTGATAAACTTGTCAGTTTCGTATAAATAATCGCCTTCGTAATTTTTAACCTCATAGAAGTATGCTTTATTAGAAGTAATAATCAGAGTATCAATTTGGAACGTGGTCTTATTTGATTTTAATAGTAGATCATTTAATACGAGACATTCACCACGGAGATTTTCTAATAAAGTATCAAACATCAACTCACCTTCAAACCCATTCTTTAGATTAAGGTAGTAATTCCTTTCAGCCTCAGGCAATGTCAATCGCCTATCTAAATACTCAAATATTAATAGTTCCTCGGGTTTTGACCTTGATTTGTAGAGCATAAATTCCTCCTAAAACATTTTAATTTAACATCCATTCTATCAACTTCTCTCCAGAAACTTAATATGATTCATCAAACTTGTCGTTTGGGACAATTTCTACTTAAGAAAATTGACTAATGAATAGATATCCATAGAAAAAAAGGGGACAGACTCTCTGTTCCCCCAATAGTTCCACTATATGTAGCATCATAAATTGCTTGAATTAATTAATTCTTCTAGCTTTTTGTAAAGTACATGTAAACCTTTTTCGCTTAGCACTAGTTTTCCATCTAGTAAATTGTGATTTTGGTTAGACACTTCGCCAGTAACAACACAAGCCATAGTAGGTTTGTATTTTTGAATTACTACCATGTTATCTTGTAAAAATAGTTCTAGCGGATCTTTTTCTTCAATTCCAAGATTGCGTCTTAGTTCCATTGGGATAACAACACGCCCTAATTCATCGACCTTTCTAACAATTCCGGTTGATTTCATAAAATTACCTCCATCCAAAATTATTAATTTATTAATCTATCAACTTAAATTTAAGTCTTAATATCTCCCTATTCAACACCGTTATTTTACAATTTTATGAAATTTAGGAATTCCAATAAGATTATAAGACCAATCATTTAGCCCCGATCGTTCAGTAACTACTCCCATCTTAATTGCTTCCTATCTCGCTTGAAATAAAGTAGCATAAAGTGGAAATTACCATGAAATTAGTGTTAATACTCGTGATAAGATAAATCTAATAAAAATCTTAAGAAATTCTTCAGAATTACCCTAACTGAGTTTTAAGATTCTGTGGTTAATATAGCATTATAAGAAAAAGTAGTGAGGTGAGAGGGTTGGAGAAATTAACTGTGCTCGTTACAGATGATGACAAAGATATCCGGGATGGGATTGAGATTTATCTAAAAAACGAGGGGTACGATGTCTTAAAAGCAAGTGATGGATTAGAGGCAATTAAGTTATTACAGGAAAACGAGGTCCACTTAATTATTCTCGATATTATGATGCCGAATATGGATGGGATTACCGCTACCTTTAAAATACGGGCAGAACGAAATATCCCAATAATCATGCTTAGCGCAAAGGTCGAGGATACAGATAAAATTCACGGATTATCTGTCGGGGCAGA
>DATMFE010000246.1:0-3882 GCA_035556295.1 Ureibacillus sp. | reverse complement strand
CCTACCGATAATGATGAAGCTAATACACCTACAGCTACTAATGACAAAATACCTCTATTGCGCATATTCTTCCCTCCTACATTTGTTATGATGAACTATATACTATATTTATACTAATACATACGAACTATATTTACCATATTTATCCATAAATTAATTTGAAAATCCATCATCTAAGCCGAAGTAGCTTCCTTCTCAACTCTTCTATAAAATCTAGCAGTCTCTTACTAAAGTAGCTATAGACCTAGGAAGTATCGCTGCATTTATTCACAAATCAACCTTAACAATTCAAGGAAGGCTGATTCAAAAAAATTCTATTACTCGATTCTCCATGTGAATCGCCACCTTTCCTCAGATGACATAAAAATAGCCCCGTCGGTTCGAGGCGACTGAGGTCATGGTGTATTACAAAAGGACATGCCTAGAAGACACATCCTCTTGTAACTTATTTATTTTTTAATTTTATTAATTCTCTTTTTGTTTTTGTTTTGTATTTAGTACCTTTACTCTTTTCTTGAACTAATATCAATCCAACACCTGGAGCATAATAATTAAGTGTATATTCTTTACCTTTGACATAGGTAGTATCTCTTTTAACTACTACTACATTTTTGAATGTACCAGCTTTAACCTTCACTGTTTTTTTATGTCTGTAATTTTATAAGTGAACTCAGGATAAAGAGTTCACGTCTCACTATTTTTCTTAACTGGATATGCTAATTTTTTCACGTAACCACCAATCTCAGATCCCTCGAATAATCCCTCTTTATGTTCAAAAGTTTCAAGTGGATATGAGTAGTCCTTCCCATCCCATTCACTGTTATCTTACTCAATACACAATTCTTATTAAATAGATTTTCCCTTTTAAAATAGATTGTCTTATGGAGCATATCGCCAAAGTTAGTAAACTATCATAGGCTACCTTTTTAGGTAAAATAAAAAAATAGAGGTAATTCCCCTGCTCCTATAATTCAATTCACTATCTTCTTTTTTCCATTTCTCCTCTTCAACTTCTTTATGAGCATCAAGAATATGACCAAGATCCTTTTAACAGAATGAAATAATTGAAAGTATTTTACGTAAATTATTAATCCCCTCTTAATTGAGAAAGGCTTTTAATGTTAGTTAACTAAGAATAAGGTTGCCCTGAATGAAACCTAATTACATAGAAAAACCTAATTAAATAAAAAAATAACGTGTGAAATTTACACGTCATTTCTTGTCATTTTATTAATTAGCATCCACAGAACAAAACCCTTTTGTATTTTAATCACTCTTGGGACTGTGTGTAGCTAAAATTCAATTCTTATTATAGCTTTTGGTTTTGTTGTAGGGGAATGAATTATTTGTTACTTCTTAGAATATCATCCACTGTAGTTTTCATGGTATAAATCACAGTTTTCTTGTAACGTGCCGCTATACGCAGCACCCTTATTTGTTCGGATCGGGATAGATTTTTAAAACGAGGCTCTTGTTTCAAAAAGGAACGAACAATTAACCAGCTGGTTGGCACTAAAGGAAAGTCATCTAGGGGTTGTTTATTCCGTAAACGATAAAACCACGATATTATTCCGGTGGACTCACTTTTATCGACTATACATGGTGCATAAGTATTTTTGGTGTGTTTTTTAAGGGATTCAAATCTATCTTGCCCGCTAACAATGATGTAACTGTCATCCTTCCAATTTTTTTTGACAACCAAAAGATTAAACATGCAGTCCCACATTAATCTCTGAAGTTTCTTCATGTGCTCCGTAATTTTCAGCGATAAATCAGGTTTGATTTTGTTCAGTGGTATATACTCTATCGTAAATTTCATACTGAGCCCCTCCTGTTTTATTCATGCATCTCTCCTCAATTTCTTGGGATTTCTCAGCAGGTGCGTTGTACTAGTGAATGCTGACTTTCTTTGTTTTCTAAAGTTGGTATTTATTATCGTTATGAAGTACTTAAACTTAAGTTCCCTTTAGATGATATGTATGAAATGATCGCATGTCACATTCGAAGTAATTATGAAAATACCTTGAGAATGTGGTTGGATCCTCAAATAGGTATAAAGACTAAAGGAAAGGAAAATAGAAGGATTTACTTTCCTCTTTTATCTCTTAAAATACATAGAAGGAGGTAGAGTAACATGCTCAAAAGAGCGATTATCCTCATGATGTTCTCATCAATATTATTAGTATTAGTATTGGTTAGAGCTCATACAGCTGCTCCTGTTAACAATACAAATACTAAAAGCAATGATTCCTCTGGGTATACTACAGTGGAATACAAGATTACCAATTTTACACGGCCAATTATTGTATTCATACTATTTAAAATAGCTCTATGACGCTTATATGTTGTTTAAAATATGGTATACATAAAAAAAGCAGATACAAAAATTATCTTGTATCCGCTTAAACAAGTTGCTTAAAAGTTATTTATTCATGTTCATCAACGGGCTGGTTACATTAGCCTTATCTGACAATGCTTCATACGTCAGCGAACGTAAATATCTCTCTGTCGTACCTATCTCCGAATGGCCAAGTAGCCTAGAAAGAGAGTATACATCAATCCCTGCTTTCAATGATTCAGTTGCAAAGTAATGTCTAAAAGTATGAAGTGATACCCTCTCTCCCTCAATTTCCATTTTTCTACCTGCATCCCTCACCATATTCCATAATCCTACATGGGAAAGCTTCGCACCTTTGTAAGATAAAAAATAGTGGCTGCTTGTAACTTTATTTCTGAGATGCTCTTTTCTCATCCGTTCATATTTAATAAGTATTTTTTTAATGCTGGTGAGATAAAGACAATCCTCTCTTTATTCCCTTTCCCGTTGACGAGTATTTTTAATTCTCCTACATTATCCATTGTGATACCCAACAATTCTATTGACCGTATACCTGTATCCACCATCATAGCAATCATAGCTTTGTTACGAGTACTAATATAGTCTTCATATGTGAAAGAATTAATCATGGCTGTAACTTCTTCTATCATGAATCCATTCAACACAAGCTTAGGCACTCTAGGTAACTCAACCTTAGTCATCGGGCTTTCTATTAAATACTCTTCCTTGACACACCAATTAAAGAACGCTTTAACCATTTTTGCCATTGATGTAACACTTTGTGGCTTAAGTCCAGACTTTTGCTGCCCTCTTACATATGCTTTTAAATCATGTACCGTCGCCGATTCTAATTCTGTGATACCACGTTTCTCTTTTAGAAATATCTTCACCTGCTTTAATTCTTGGCGTTTGTTTATCATGGTTTTATTTGTATACCCTTTAGCCCTACAATGATATAAATACTCATCAATTACATCTTCCAACAACACGAAAAAGACCACCTTTCTGCTTAATCTTTCAACAAAAAAAGTGGTCTTATATCAATTATTAGAATGATTAACCAACATGTACGTATAATGGCGATGAAAACTTAACCAAATAGAGAAAAATTTACCCATAATCATCCTATTTTATCAATCAAAGAATGCTAAAAACCTTATGTAGCAAGGTTTTATTTACCTTGTTGTTTATTCATTGCTTGCATCATTTGATTAATTTTCTTTTGCGATGGTTTTTGTCCCATTTGCATCATCATCATTTTTAACATTTGTTCATTAATTGGCGGATTTTTCTTCAAATAGTCCATCATGTACTTACGAGCGATGAAAAATCCTAGAGCAATACCAGCAAGTAATGCTAGAAAGCCAACTAGAATGTATAACCACATACTATTTCCTCCTTCTTGTTGTCTAACATCAGTGTACTAGACCAAAGGTTATTATACAATATTCCCTGCCGAAAAGTCCTCTATTTAGACAAATTTTCTTTCCTTGATCGGCTTGAGCCACCCAAAACGCTCATGATCGAAATCAATAGCCAAGAAG
>DATMFE010000245.1:0-2747 GCA_035556295.1 Ureibacillus sp. | reverse complement strand
ATTGGGTCCTACGCAATGGAAACCTACGAAATTGGTCAGGTCTGGAAGGAAGCAGCCATAAGTAGTGATTTCGATGTGCCGTGGGGCAGCCTAATTAGAGCTAGCTTCCATAAGTAACGCTTGGTTGTTTCTATCAATGATGGGTGCACGGTGTTTACATATGTAAATAAAAACTAGATGGATAGAACATCTTTAAGTCTTATCATCACATTCCTAACACCTCTTTTTTTCATTTCTTCTAAGGATCAACTTACTTTTTCTTTCTCTAAATGGAACACGGACACTATTATTCATATGCCCTGATTCATCAATATTCCCTTACTTAATTTCAGTTTGCATACTGACGATAACCTGGATTCTAAACTTTTTCCAAACGAATAATATCTACATATATATGGTAGGCTAATATTTAAAAGAGCTCCTTTGACATATCATGTTATTTTATGCGTTTATAATTTTTATGATTGACCACTATTTTTATCGGTTCATCTGTTTGTGGTTTTGTCCCAACTTTGACAATCACGGAGTTTTCCCTTACTGTTAAAACTTCTCCCTTCTTGCCTTTCTGTTCACCTTTTATTACTTGAATAGTTTCTCCTGTCTCCGCCTTTTTAATTTCACTCTTACCTAATGTTTTGTCTTCTGTCATTTTATTTCCTCCTTTTTAAAGGAACTCACCTTTTATTGTCATAAACAAAAAATAAGAAATTTCAGTCTATAAGCTTTATTTACAACTTATCTTTCCCTATGTTTATCTTTTTATTTGTTCATTGTGTATTCATCTTAAATAATCATCATCCATCAAAAGAAATATCCGTGCAAATTAAAACATAAAATATCATATATGTTCAACTTATTAAACAGACAGAAGAACATGTATTTAAATACAAGTTGATGTTTCGCCAACTAAATGGGTGAGATATAATTGATGTCAGAAAACAAATTTGGTTTTATATGGTTTTGTAGTTTTTTATTACCAAATATTTAAATGACTGTAAAGATATAATTATTAATATATTTAAAAATTGTGAGGTTATGAATATGACAGAAGGGACAGTGTTGATTGTAGAAGATGAAGCACCAATAAGAAAGCTAATTGCATTTAATTTACAAAGATCAAATTTTGAGGTACTCGAGGCTAGTGAGGGAAAATCGGCACTACAGCTTGTTAAGGAAGATAAACCTACCATTGTTATTTTAGATTTGATGCTTCCCGATATGGATGGATTCGAGATTTGTACGAGAATGAGAGAAATCAATCCACAATTACCCATCATTATTTTATCCGCTCGCGGTCAAGATATGGATAAAATCACCGGGCTTGAGATTGGAGCAGATGATTATATAGTCAAACCCTTTAATCCACTAGAATTGATTGCAAGAATACGCACTGTACTAAGACGAACCTTACAAATTCAACAACCAGTCACCCAAGAAAAAATTGAAATAGGTCCATTCCTTTTAGAGATAAAAACACAAAGGATTTATAAATCTGGAAAACTATTAAAATTGACCGCAAGAGAATTTCAGTTAATGAGGCTGTTCTTTGAAAAAGTGAATGAACCCATCACCAGAAATGATCTATTAGACAATATTTGGGGTGTCAATTACTTCGGAGACCCTAAAACGGTGGATGTACATATACGAAGACTTCGAGAAAAAATTGAAGAGGATCCTTCTAATCCCACCTACTTAAAAACCTCATGGGGATATGGGTATTGTTTTCAGGAAAGAGAGAAAACGGAATGAAGTCAGGGATAACAACACGTTTAGTATGGAGCTACTTATTGCTAATCATCTTAACTGTATTGATGTTTGAACTTTTTATCTTAACAGCTCTTCGCTTTTATTATGTCAATGGAGTAAAAGATACTTTATTAGATCAAGGAACGATGTTTACTTCCTTTTATGAACAGACAATTAATAAAGAAACATTCTTGACCGAAGCCCCTATCCTTCTTCAGCGCTACAACTTATTCTTAGATGCACAAGTACAAATCATTGACCCAAAAGGTGAAGTAGTAGCCGATACCCATAAAAGCGACAATAAAAATCTGAAAGCATTAGAAGACGTAATCAGTGCCTTAAACGGTACTCCTGGTAGTTCTTATAGCGTTTCTAATGGCGAAAAGCTGCTGTCTGTTACTCAACCCATTAAGCTAGATAATAATATCTTGGGAGCAATCCGACTAACGACATCTATGGAACAGATTAATAGTACGTTTAAGCAAGGAATGGTCCTGCTATTGTCCATTGGTTGTTTTGTTATTGTGTTGGCAACATTCATTAGTTACTTTTTAGCAAATACAATCACGAAACCGTTAAAAAGGATTACGGTTGCAGCCGAACAAATGGCATCTGGTAGATTTTCTGTAAGAATTTCAAAGAAAAACAACGATGAATTAGGAAAGCTTGCTGATACATTAAACTATATGGCTGAAGAAGTAGAGAACCATGAACGATTAAAAAATGAATTTATTGCATCCGTTTCTCATGAATTAAGGACCCCGCTTACATCGGTCAAAGGCTGGGCCATTACCTTGCACTCGATGGCAGATGATCCTTTCTTTCAAGAAGGACTTGATATTATTTCAAATGAAAGTGACCGTCTATCCTTTCTACTAGGAGATTTATTAGATTTATCTAATCTTTCTGCAGGAAATGTAAAATATTCATTTGAAACAGTATCCCTAAATGATATTCTTCATCAGGTCGTCAATCAACTAAGACCACGTGCAGAACGACAA
>DATMFE010000244.1:0-13940 GCA_035556295.1 Ureibacillus sp. | reverse complement strand
AGTCTAAAGGTTGAAAGCACAATCTTTAGATTGCGCTTTCTTTATGTGTAATTTGGGAGAATGCCTACCTTTTTCTATTAACGTCTATCCTTATTGAAGCATATACTTTAGTAATTACTCGGTAGGGGACCATTTGAGGAGATGTCGCTGATGGGAAAGAAAAAGGAGCCGAAGTTTAAGGTTGGTGATACAATCATCATCAAAATGTATGGGACAGTCGGTAAAATCACAGATATTAACTTTCTGTTTTTATTGGTCATGTGTTATCATTTTAATATGACACATTGGGGGGATACGAAATGGTATTGGCTGCGATTTATTTACGTTTATCAAGAAACGAAGAACAATTAGATATTGAGGAAATTTTAACAAATCATCGAAATGCTCTTGTCAAACTTGCGAAGCAACATAAGTTAACATATGACGTTTATCAAGAAATTTCCAGTGGTGTCAACACACAAAGGCCTCAATTGAATCAATTGCTAAATAAATTAGATGAATACGATTATCTTTTGGTAATGGATATTGACCGGATTTCCCGTGACAATGCTTATGCGGAACAAATTAAAACGATGCTAATAGCACATGACATTAAAATTTTGACACCACAAGGGGCAATTGATCTAACTCAAGAAAGTAATGAAATGTTATATTCATTCCAGGCGATGTTGGCAAATTTTGAGTATAAGCAAATCAAAAAGCGTTTGGGACGAGGTCGATTGGCAGCGGCAGAACAGGGAAGATGGACAATGAGTAATAAGACACCATTGGGATATGAAAAGGACGAAAATCAAAGATTAGTTATTGTTGAGGATGAAGCAAAAATAATTAGGTACATATTCCAAAAGACTTTAGAAAGAGTTAGTTCAAACGAAATTGCCAAACAATTAGATATGCTCGGCTGGAGGAGTAGAAATGGAAAGGTCTTAACGACCTCTCATATCTCATCAATAAGAAGAAATGTTGTTTATTATGGAGTAGTCCAAGCTCGTAGAAGGGTAAACGGGAGAGTGGTTGATGAAGTATTTGTTGAAAATGCTCATGAACCAATCATTTCAAAGCAACAATGGTTAGAAGTTCAAAAAATACTTGAAGAAAACACAACAGGAAATTTCTTTAATAAAAGGAAAGTAACCCGAAAACTCCAAAACCTAATTTATTGTAATTGCTGTGGAAGAAAAAGATACATCCAAATAGATGGGAACGGAACTGATTTTATCAAATCTTGTTATTACAAAATAAGTAATAATGCATGCAGAGATAGGGGACATAAGTATCTTCCTGTGGAGGATTACGTAATTAACAAGGTAAAAGAAAAGAAGGAGGATTTTGAAAAGACCATTCAGAAATTAAAATCTCTTGATACTACGGATGAAGAAAATAAAATACTATCTCAAATGGACTCGTTAGAAAAGCAATTAGAAAGATTTGAAAAGAGACAAAAAAATTTAACAATAATGAGAGCAGACGGAGAAATAAGTAAGAGTGATTTTCTTATAATGAGTGAAGAGAACGAGGAACAAATCAAACAGGTTAAGCAACAGCTTGAATTAGTTAATATTCAATTAAAAAACTTGAAAAATACAGATAAAGAACAACGACGATTAGAAAAAATTATTGAAATGTTAGACAGGATAGAGACATATGACTCCGAAAACTGTAATGCTTTCCTTAAAACGTTCATAAAGAAAATCTGGTTCTCAACTAATGCGATTGCAAATCATAATACAAAAAAAGAGATTCCTGAAGTCACAATTGATATCGAATGGCTCTAAAAGGCCGTAATTGCCTATATTAGTCTAGGGTTAATATTTCCCTAGACTTTTCTTTTGGAGAAAGCTTCTGAGCTTACTAAGATTACTAATGGTAGTGATCCGAATTTACTCATACTCGATTTGAAAAAATTACAAGATTGTACAACATTAAAGTTGGCTTTTACAAAAACAAAAAAATATACACTTGGTAATGGAGTCTATATACGAAGGGACAATGCAGTGAACAGTCATCACAGCAAAAAGGAGCAAATAAATAGTGATGCTGAAAACTTTCAAAATAGTGGAATCGTTAATCGAGTAGAATTGGACGTTAAAAATGATATAAAAATAGATAGGAGAAGTCCTGATTATAATCAAGAAGAAATAAATTATATAAAATCGGATAAAGTTAAAAAGCAAATTCATCAAAAGTCCAAAGGTAAAACAAACCAAGCGTTTAGTCCAAAAACAATAAGTAATTAATGAAGTAATTAAGGGGAGATTAACAGTTTCATCCGTTAGTATTGCCGAAAATTCTATTTTAAATATCTTTAATAATAACTTACTGAATACTCCGTACCAAATAAAAATAGAAACTTCTGGGAGAAAAAAACCTTCTTTCGAAAACTACTAGGATTATAAGGTAGTGGAGATTAATACTGATTTTGTAGGAATGATTAGCCAGGAAGAAAGGCTTGATGCAATTAATAAATTTAATAAAGATTATTTGGAAATGGGTGTTAATATATTCGGTAAGAAAAAGGAATTTCATCCAAGTGATAAAACTAATTTTCAAAAGTTTATTAATAGTAACATAGAACTATTATGTTGATTTAGTGGTTAGCGCAGGTAAATATAAATCCGCAATTTGAAGATGTAATAAACGTTGCTTTAGGGAAAGTTATTACATTAATGGCAGAAACAATTGCAACATTTATTGAGGAGCGCTTAAGCAATTCATTAATTAATAAGGCTAAACGATAAGTAAACAAGTAAATAAACTCCTGGTTTAAAACCCACCGGCACTCCATGTGTTGCCACATGCACACTACACATGTGGAGTGCTGCTCACTACTCGTAATAAAAGATAAATAAGAGATATAGCAGTGACTAAGAGCCTTTCCATATGGAGAGGCTCTAGATGTTTTGTGAATGTAAAAAGGGTTCTTGTGATCGTGATCTCTACGCTGCCAGCGTGGGGGACTCCTCACCCATTTTTTTGTTTATCAAGGTGGGGATTTTGGTACTTTGACGGATGTCAAAGGGCTATTCCTGTCCTGCGAAATTTATAGTATGATTAACTATCATTTGGTCGAAATTTGATAAATTCAGTCGGATTTTGTATATTCTGCAACGTACAAGTGGCTTTATTGTTTATGAGTGTTTATGTGAAATTAAGGAGGGAAAATTTAATGGTAATTAGTGTGATACTGGTATGTTTTTTCGTGGTCCTAAGTTATGGAATTTTGGAGCAGAAGCGCCATCAGAAAAATATTGATTCCATTCCGATTAGAATCAATGTGAATGGAATTCGCGGAAAATCAACAGTTACTAGATTAATAACCGGTATTGTTACGGAAGCCGGATACAAGACTGTGGGAAAGACTACAGGAACATCAGCCCGAATGATCTATTCGTTTACTGATGAGGAGAAACCCATTGTACGGCGCCCCGAAGGTCCGAATATAGGGGAGCAAAGACGGGTAGTAGCAGAAGCTGCCAAACTAGGAGCTGAGGCATTGGTCAGTGAATGCATGGCGGTCAATCCCGACTATCAAATTACGTTTCAGGAAAAATTGATTCAAGCCAATATAGGTGTCATAGTGAATGTTCTCGAAGACCACATGGATGTGATGGGTCCAACATTAGACGAAGTAGCGGAAGCCTTTTTAGCCACCATTCCTTTTAATGGCCACTTAATTACAGTGGACGGGCCTTACCTTGCTTATTTTAAAAGGATGGCAAAAAAACGGGGAACGAAAGTCATTGTCGCAGATAACTCAAAAATTACAGATGATTTTCTAAGAAAGTTTGATTATATGGTATTCCCGGATAATGCATCACTTGCCCTTGCGGTTGCCGAGGCATTAGATATCCCTAAAGAAGTAGCCTTCAAAGGTATGTTAAATGCCCACCCGGACCCTGGGGCAATGAGAATTACACAATTCGGAACTTCTTCGAACCCTGCCTATTTTGTCAACGGTTTTGCTGCTAATGATGCGGCTTCAACATTACGAATTTGGCAGAGGGTAGGGGAGATTGGATACCCAATAGATTCTCCTATTGTAATCATGAATTGTCGGCAGGATCGTGTAGATCGCACGGAACAATTTGCAAGGGATGTCCTCCCGTATATCGAAACAGATATTCTCGTATTGATTGGGGAGGTAACAAGTCCGATTATGGACGAGTATCATAATGGATCGATTCCAGCCAAGCAGGTATGGAATTTTGAAGGTTACAGCACAGAAGAGGTATTTAATCAATTAAAACCCAAATTACAAAATCGAGTGGTTTATGGCATTGGGAATATACATGGTGCTGCCGAACCATTGATTGAAGCAATACACGATTATCAACAGGTCGTGAAAGTCAGCTAGGAGGAAATAGAATGTTTGGTACAGATTTGTATGTGGCACTAACTCTAGGGGTATTACTAAGTTTATTATTTTCAGAGAAAACTGGAATTATCCCTGCAGGACTGATTGTACCGGGTTACCTTGGGTTAATCTTTGATCAGCCGGTCTTTTTGATGATGGTATTATTCATCAGTTTATTAACCTATGTAATTGTCACATATGGCATTTCTAGGTTTGTTATTTTATACGGTAGACGTAAGTTTGCTGCCATGCTTGTGGTAGGTATATCACTAAAGCTGATTTTTGATTATTTTTATCCGATCATGCCGTTTGAAATTTATGAGTTCCGCGGAATTGGCGTCATCGTTCCAGGATTAATTGCGAATACGATTCAAAAGCAAGGGCTTGTGGTAACATTGGGAAGTACACTACTAGTAAGCGGTGCTACGTTTGGTCTAATGTTCGTATACAATTTTTTATTTTAAGGTGGTTTTATGGGTAGGAAACTGGATGTAAAAGAGAAGATATTAAAATTTGTTAAAGTAACAAAGAAAAAAACAAATACACATGTTTGGATTACACTAGTGATACTCACTGTCTTCATGTACGGTACCATCTGGTTGAGTAAACCAGGTGAAGCGAATGTCAATCAAAGTACGGATACTCTAGTCACTGCCACGATGGTTGGTGACATCATGTTTGGCCGCAACGTCGAAGAAGTTACCGATCGCTATGGACCAGAGCATTTATTTCGCTATGTAAAACCTTATTTTGATCAGGCTGACTATTCAACAGGTAATTTTGAACACCCGGTGACTTTGAGTGATGATTACGAGGAACAGGAAAAATATATTCACTTACAAACCAAAGCACAATCAGTAGAAACCTTAAAGAAACTAAATTTTTCCGTATTAAATGCAGCCAACAATCATTCAATGGACTATTTAGAAAATGGGTTGAACGATACAATCCGTACGTTTCAGCAATTTGATCTGGGTGTTGTAGGTATCGGTAAAAACCTAGAGAAAGCAAGTAGAATCGACTACCAAATGGTGAACGGAATCAAAATAGCCACCCTCGGGTTCACCGATGCATATGTCGCAGGATCAGGAGCAACCCAAAGTAAACCTGGGGTCCTGCGATCCAAGCCTGAGATTTTCATCCCATTGATTCATGAGGCCAAGGAGAATGCGGATTTAGTTGTGGTAAATGCACATTGGGGCCAAGAATACGACACCGAGCCTTCTCCAAGGCAAAAAAAATTGGCAGAAACTATGGCTGACTCCGGGGCCGATATTATCCTCGGACATCACCCTCATGTCTTACAGCCGGTGGATGTTTACAAGAATACGGTCATTTTTTACAGTCTAGGCAATTTTATCTTTGACCAGGGTTGGTCAAATGCGAGAGAGAGTGCCATTGTTCAGTACAAATTACTGAAAAACGGTGTAGGTCGGTTTGAGATTACACCTATTCTCATAAGAGAAGCCACACCTGCTCCGTTGGGAAAAGGGGATGGGTATTATAAAGAAAAAATCTTTAAACGGCTTATCGGAGACTCATCAAACGAGATTTCGATTAAGGAAGAAGATAATAAGTTGGTCTTTACGGTGGACCACTCTGATGTCATAAAAAAGGGGTTTTCTAAATGAATCAAAACAGGTTTTATTCTTTGATCATCGTCGTTTTTTTCATTGTCGGTGGTTTTTTCATTTTCCAACAAATGGGTATCGGATCGGAATCCAAGCAAAATAATGAAAAGAAGGGTTTTGAATCCAGTAAAAATATCAGTGAAGGTACGGGCTATGGAGTAAGTTCATCTAACCCCATCGCAGTTCAAGTGGGAATGGAAGTACTTGAGAATGGTGGGAATGCTGTAGATGCCGCTATCGCGGTTTCTTATACTCTAGGAGTAGTTGAACCTTATGGATCAGGTATCGGGGGTGGTGGTGGTATGCTTATTCTACCTGGTGATCCGGATAAAGAGCCAGCCTTCTTCGATTATCGTGAAACAAGTCCTGCTTCGGATAATGACAGAGGAAAAGTGGGCATACCTGGATTTGTTAAAGGGATGGAAGTGATCCATAAACAATACGGCCAGAAAGAGATAGCAGATTTAATTGCCCCTTCTATTGAGCTTGCAGACGAAGGTTTTGAAGTAGGGCGGCCGTTATCTGAGAGATTAGCGGGTGCGGCTTATCGTATGCCAGTTAATGATTTACCAAACTTCTACCCTGAGGGCAGTGCGATTCAAGAAGGGGAAGAGTTGAAACAGCCTGAGCTTGCCGAGACCTTACAATTAATTCAAGAAGAAGGGTCCGACGCTTTCTATCAGGGCCAAATTGCAAAAAAAATTGTGAGTGAAGTCCCTGGAATAAAGGAATCGGATTTAAAGAGTTATTCGGTGAAAGAGAGGGAACCAGTTTACGGTGAATTTTCCGGGTATGAGGTGATTTCCGCCCCACCTCCTTTCTCAGGAATCACTTTAATTCAGTCCTTACAAATGGCTGAAATGTTGAATATTGAAAAAACAGCTGACAACGTTACGGACTTTACTCACTTGATTGGTGAAATATCCAAACGTGCGAACCATGATCGTTTAAAGAATATAGGCGATCCTGCTTTTTATAAGGTTAATGTGGATGAATTAACCGAAAAAGATTACTCAAAGAGTCTTTCTCAGGATATTTCCTTAGAGGAATTGTCCAATCAGTATCGGTTAGAAGGAGAAGACGCGGAGGAGGAACACATTAGCACAACCCATTTTGTTGTTACCGACAAAGAGGGGACTATGGTATCTGTGACCAATACGTTAAGTAACTTTTTCGGGACAGGGAAAAATGTAGATGGCTTTTTTCTCAATAATAACCTAGAAAATTTTAATAAGAAAAGTAGTTCCCCGAATTATTACGAACCTGGAAAAATATCGCGGACGTTTACTGCACCAACCATCCTGCGAAGTGAAGATGAAATTATCGGGATAGGGACACCTGGTGGAAGTAGGATTCCTATGATGCTAACAGAAGTCCTTGTGCGTCATCTGAAATTCAATGAGCCTTTACAGGATGCTATCGAAACACCTAGATTTTCGGTAGAGAATGATCATATTTATACGGAAATCCAATATCCTGTTAGCGTACAGAATGAATTGAATGACATAGGTTATGATGTTGAAATGAATAGCTCCCCGTTATATTACGGTGGAATACAAGCTATCGTTATTGACAAAAGTGAGAATATTATTTCCGGAGGAGCAGACCCACGAAGAGAAGGAACATGGATGGTAAAATAATATTTTAGAGGAGAAGAGAATTATGAGTAGTGTAAGAAACATTATTAAAATAGTATATCCATTCATAATAATTACTGTCTTCTTTTTAGTAATGTTTAACTTCAAGCATACAGAGACACTAAGTCTAGCTGAAGAAAAGAGTATAAAAGAATATAATGATTTATATTCAAAAGTACAAGTAGGGAATGTTGATGAAGATAAAGCAACTAATGAATACCAAATTAACATGTTAGAGCAAGTGTTAAATGAATCGGGTGCCGTCCGACTAGGTGCCGAAGGTGAATACGTCAAACCGGTCCAGCAATCGTTAGGACTAAATGAAGATGGAGTGTTCAGTCTAGAAACAGAAAAAGCTGTAAAAGATTTCCAGGAACGATATGGATATGTGGCAGACGGCATTGTAGGTCCACAAACATGGAAGGCACTGAAAGGAAACATTGAAAGTTTAGATGAGACAGCAAGCATAAATAACAATGACTCATTAGACAAAATATCTTGGTAGAGGCATCGAACCCTTACCCGAGGATTCATACCATCATTCCGACTGTTAGCGGAATGGTTCAGGTGAATTTAGACATAGATCCTCGATATGTCACTACGGGCTCGTCATGGACAAGACTTAGATACGACGAACCTTATTTGCAAGTAATCGGTTTTTTATCTAATGCTCGTAACGACTCATCTCAAATTTATGTCGTCCCACTTCATATATGTCCGAATTCCTAATGTTTTTTACAGGAGGCCCTCAATATTATGAAACTTAACGGTAACCAATGAACTAGTAAAATATGTTCAGTGTCCAGATTCTCTTTACCATAAAAAGCTTGTGAACTGTTGTAATTAAACAAACGGGTAGCAAGAGTGGAAGAAAAAAGCTGTCATTGCGACAGCTTTTTGTTGTTCCATTAACTAAGCAATTTAGTTGAATAAGGTTTTCTTAACCTTAAAATGTTTGAGATAGTATTTAATAAGTTTGTTATACTTTAGTTGTGAAAGGAAAATGGTTGTACTTTAGGAAAAAAAAGCAATATTCCGCTAGAACATTGCTCAATCATTTTTCCCGTCAGCTGCTGAAAGGGTACTGGAATAGAAGTTTATTCCGATAATAAATGTATGTGGTCTTGCGCCCGCATCGGTTACAGCGAACATAACGGATATAGTAATCATGTTTCACTTCTTCGTTTACAGTTTGCGGTGTGCAGCGACAGATTCTTAGGTTATTAAACATAAAATCATTCCTTTACTTGAGGTAAGTTTATGTAAACCAATTACTCGTCACTTTGTCAACAAGCTTCTGATAAAATTATAAAAATATAAAAATATTTTCTTGTTCTATTAAAAAAACATTTCCTTTTTGTAATATACAGACATCAAAGCGAAAAGGAGTTGTTTTTCAAAAATGGTTTACAAAATTACTTATAATTGAATAAGGAATGCTTACGGCATGATAAAGATAAAACAAATGGCGAAGCAGTAGGCCATGAATAATTTACAAATCACTTTTCCTTAAAAGAAAGGTTCTTTTTTATGAAAAAAGGGGAGCAATCCCCTATTATTTTTTTCTTTTCTTTTATCAGATGCTCTTCTCCGTTTGAAACAATTGGGTTTTTCTTTTTTGTTACAAAATTTCTTATCCTTTTTTCCTGAGATTATATTTCCGCATAAATCACATGTATTAATAGATCCTTTTTCAATATTTACAATATTATTCAATTCACACCAAAATTAACCTTCCCAACCGAAAACTCTTGTAACGTGTATTCTTTTATGAAAGATATCATTATATCTCTCGTGATTAAGGAGTTCCTTAAAATTGTTTGCTTCAATGTTATAACTTCCTTCAATATCAAACAATAATGCATCTAAACCTTCAGTCATTAAAGCGGGTGAAATTAATTGGTTTTCAAGATTTGTCCATCCTACTGCTGTGAATCTATTAGCTTGTAAGGCTATATTATCCTTATTTGCTTCGGGATCCTTTGCACAACGTTTTAAGTAGCCTTTGTGATTAATAAATCAATACCTCCACCGAGAGGAAACATTTCCAAAAATGGTTCATTCTAAAGTAATGCAGTGTGAATTGGAATTAGAAATCAGTAACCACAAAGCATTGGAATGGGAAGCCTTACAAGAGAAAAATTTTGTTTCAAAAGCTAAGAGAGTAGAGTTATATGGGGAAGAATTAGCCGCCATAAATGAGGAAATCGCAAAGCGAAATTATTCCGAATTATCGTTAGAAAAATTGCTGGAATTAAAGCTGAAATACGCCGAGAAATTGAAGGCCGAGGAAATCGAAATCAAGTTAAAAGAAAAGAGCAGTTTAGATGATCAATTAGATGAATTGCTGAATAAATCCGCTTATGTTGAATGGAAAGCATAAAGTGGCAGTATAAAAAAGTGGCCGTAGGTTGGACGCTGCTTGAACAATCGTTTCGAACAAAAGAGCTTAAGAGGAATTTTTGACCAAAATTTTACTATTTTTACCATGATTAAGGAGGATTAAGCACATATCTCTCCAAGATATTTTGTTCTAACCTGAAAAGAGGGAGGAAATAAATGGGGAATTGTTCAACTTATATTTCGGAAATTAATTATTTTCAAGAAAAAAATACGGAGTTTTGCTTTTTATTCACAAATGAAATTTACCATATAAAAATACATTGTAGACAAGATACCGAACAAAAATCACTTGCATATTTTACTGCGAGGTGATTTCATCGTGAAAGTAAAATATGGTGAAAGAGGAACTTTTGATCCGGTGAAAGCAGCCAAAGGACTAATCGAATTGTATAATAAAACTAACAATCCAAATGATCAAGATAAACGGGCAAATGATAAAGTAAAAGATAAAACAAATTAAACTCGTGTGCCAATAAGGTATATGGGTTTTCTTTTTATTTACAGGATCTGTTAAACGATAATGTTGATTTTTGAGTAAAAGAAAAAGGACCTCATAAGAGCCCTTTTAATGATTCCTTGTTAAACTAACGCACCCTTTAGTTTAAGTACAATCCTTCACAAACTAACTCTGAAATATAAAAAGAGGTACCACAAGCTACCTTCATTGTTAAATTCTAATTTAATTAGTTAACGCTTGTGTCATCTAATCGTATTTCTGCTACTTTTCCGTCTTCTACTAGCCAGAATTCAATCGTTACACCAAGTTTATGGTCCACGTATCCGACAATATCCACACCTTGTTCTGTCCTTTTATAGTAACTTGAACCATACGAAGCTATAACATCTTGTTTCGTACTACCAATCTCGATTCCTTTTGCTGTTTTAAGACTGGTTTTCGTCTTTACACCTTCTTCGCCTTCCCCAATTATTAAACGAACAATATCCCCTTTGTCTTTACTATTAATGATAGAAGCCGTTTCTAATCCACCTTCCCAATGATAATAATCGTATAAATCGTTATTTTCCCTGCTAAGAGGTGTTCCATAATGCCTTACAAAAGATGGATTATGAATATTATCGTGTAGCCGTACCCTTCCAAAAGATTCATTTGAAAGGTCGGTTGAATCAGTTTGTTTAAAGTGATAGCTCCGTTCCTCTGTATAGAGAGAAATTGTTCGAAAGCCAATAAACGCTATTAAAATAATTACCGCAAGTAATACAATATATTTTATTCGCATTTTCCCTCCTAATTTTGTCAATGTATCATTGAAAGTTTAAATTAGGTGAAGGATTTTTGAAAGATAAATTTGCAAATCAAATAAGATTCATATTGGTTTATAAGGTATCTCTTTGTTAAACTAACCTGCCCCGGTAATTCAACAAAAAAACAGAGCCGCCAATAGCAACCCCTCCGGATGCGATTATCCCTCTACCTGTTTTCATACTCCTTTCGATCCGTGTACTTAAAAAGAGATTCAAATTTTGCATAAATTTTAATTGATCTACTCATCATAATCAGGAACCACCTTAATATCAAAGGAGGTAATAGAAAAATGAATAAAGACACTCAGAGTAATATGATAAATTCTCAAGCTGTAAAAAACCAGCTTCATCAACTCGAGGAACAAAACGGTACTAATGAGAAAAATAAAAAGGGTAGTACGAATGAGATTCAACCAATTGCTACTGATGAAGGACTAACACAATAGTTTCTAGCGCATAGGGAGATTTATACCTTTTATGGATATTTTTAAATTGAAATGGATATTGCCTAGTTGATTCTTCGGGATTGACTAGGCTATTTATTTTTTCTTTATTGGAGATCTAATTTTGGCAGTCTTGCTTCTTCAACTATGGCTCCCGTTAGTTCAACAAGCTGATGTAGAAAATACCTGGTTATTCAAGTCAATCTTTCTTTCTTTTATAACCACGACGCTTTAGAATTACATCTTCAACAAATTGATTAAATTTCTCCTCTGCTTCGGATCTTAATTTGGCGGTAAAAAGTAAAGTATTATCAGGATACTCAGGATTTTTATTGTAGGAGGAATTAAAAGATTCAATTTCCTCTTCCTCAGAATAATCCTCAAAAAAAATATCCCACATTCCTTGTTCATTTTTAAATCCAATGGCTTCTATAAATTCATCATTTTCTTCGATGTAATAGCTAATATGCCAATGGCGTCCTTTTAAATGTTCCTGTATTTCGTCGGCATACGGCTCAAACGATGTCTCTACATCAATTAATTCTATCCCTTTGGAAAGGTGATTGCTTTGAATAGGGATAGGTTCAGGAAGATCTTCATTATCATATAAGATGCCTGCTAATGAGTAAGCTAAATCCTTTTCTGCATTTTTTATCGCTTTACGTTTGGTTTCTCCTTGTGATAAAGGAAAGTCCCACCCAGCTTCAGGAAACAGAGTGGGGAAATAAACACAATACATTCCTTCATCTTCGTGTTGTATGAATGCTGGATAAATCATTTTTCCGGAATTCACCATATTCACACATCCTTTATTCAAAATGTTGTTCAAATAACGACACCTTTTAAATTTTTATTTATTGTTATTTTATCAGTTAATCTTCTTAAGCTAAACTGCACCGTTACTTGAATAAGAAAAAAGCATTACCTTGTTCCAGTAATGCACCCATTACTTTAAGTACATTTCTTCACAAACTCTAAATTAAATTGATATGTTCACTTTTACCAATTAGCAATTCATGATTGTTGAGTAGGCATAATAAAAACATGGCTTGAAATAACCGTGTCCAAAAATTAACAATCACCATGTTTATTTAGTTGCAGTGGAGGTGGGACAAGCCCTCCTTTTTCTTTATTTAAACGAAGCACTTTTGCTCCAAGGGCTGCCTTTTGGTTATGAAATTGGCCGTTAGGACAAGAAGAAAGGGACTGCAACCATCTCCTAGAGGTAACCCCCGTACTCAATATACGAGTTGCATTTATTACTAAGTTTAAGGGTGTGCAATAATAAATGTATATTTTTTATAATAGTATCTAAACCTAAAATAATGCTCTTGGATTGAAGCGGGTGATCATTTTGGCAAGTAAAGACAGCATCATCTCGATGCAGGATAAAAATTTTTATACGACCGAAGAATTAATTGACCAAAAGATAGATATTTGGCAAGAACATGTTCTTTTTTCTGGCTTATGGTGGTTTGGGGTTGCCCTCTCCATTATCCCATGGATTATCTGGTTTCTTATTAGAAAAAAACAAAGTACAGATCGAATAATGTATGTGGGCTTTTATATTATGGCAATTTCAACCCTGTTTGATATTTTAGGAGACCAAATAGGCATTTGGCATTATCGATTTCATGTAATCCCGACACTCCCTACCTATTTCCCATGGGATGTTACGCTCATGCCTGTATCGGTAATGATTCTCCTGCAATTCTTTCCAAAAATAAATCCATGGTTTAAAGCAATATTTTTTGCACTTTTAACTTCCTATATCGGAGAACCATTTTTTGACTGGATGGGCATTTATGAGCCAGATGCCTGGCGTTATAGTTATTCTGTCCCGATTCAGATTCTTCTTTTTATGAGTTCATATTGGCTTATCCAACGGACTAAGTTTTCTCCATTGTGATGAGGGCACATGAATAATTTTTCCATTGGAAAGACTCTGCTCTTCCCTACAAGAGAGGAGTCTTATTTTATTACGGGGAACTATCCTTATTCAACTAAACTGCTCCTTCGTATTATAAGGTCAGCCAGAAAATATTTCTGGTTGACCGTTTTTTATATGGTTTTATCCTATCAGTAGCCAGGGTAGAACGTAACTGCCCGTGGGGCTTGACCCCGTCAACTAAACCGTTCGCCCCCTACTTGTAGAAACATGATTGAGGCTGGTTGGGACGTAGATCTCGTATAACAAGCGAAGCTGTGA
>DATMFE010000243.1:0-30116 GCA_035556295.1 Ureibacillus sp. | reverse complement strand
ACCTGGCGCAACTGTGTTCACTAGAATATTGTCGTCGGCTAGTTCTAAGGAAAGGGTTTTAGCAAAGCCTAGAACTCCTAAACGGAATGTATTGGAAAAAATTAAACCTGGGATTGGCTGAGCAATAGATGATGACGCAATATTAATAATACGACCACCATTTTTCTTTAAATACGGCAAAGCCTCGCGAGTTAATCGAATATAGCTTAATAATGTTAACTCAAATGCCTTAATCCAATCCTCATCCGTAAAGGATTCAAATTTGCCGCTTGGTGGGCCACCTGTATTATTCACTAAAATATCCAGTTGGCCAAACTCTTCAATTGTTTTCTCTACTAAGTTTTTAATCGCATCTGGATTTGTAATATCAGTCGTGACATAAGCGACTCTACCACCACCTAAGCCCATTAATTCCTCTTTGACTTCTTTTAACTTCTCTTCGTTTCGGCTTGTGATCATTACATTAACGCCTTCACGTACAAATTGTGTTGCAACAGCCTTTCCCAAGCCTTGGCTTGATGCAGCAACTATTGCTACTTTTCCACTCAACCCTAAATCCATCTATATTACCTCCACTACTCTTGATACTTTTAAATCTTTCACAGGATTTACTAATCTAGGAAAACCATCGATATGGCACTCCACGATATCCCCTTCATTAATCACGACTGCTCCAGGTGTTCCGGTAGAAATGATATCTCCAGGTAAAAGCGTCATTACCTTAGAATGAAATGAAACCAGATGCCACGGCTTAAAAGTCATATTTGACACTATATTAGATCGGTGGACTTCCCCATTAATGACTGTCGCTACATTTAGCGCATTCACATCTTCCACTTCATCAGGTGTAATCAGACATGGGCCAAAGCTGAAGAATGTATCAAAGCTCTTTGCTCTTGTTAAATATCTTGGGTTCACTTGGAGAATGTCTTCTGCAGTCATATCAATAATGGTTGTATAACCCGCAATCACAAAAGGCGCTTCTTCTTCTGTGACATCCTTTATCTTTTTCCCAATGATAATTCCTAGTTCTGACTCTGCAGTGGTACGCTCAGATTGTAGTGGAATTTGAATTTCATCCCCTGGTGCAATAATCGTTGTATCCGGTTTCAAGAAACTTGCCGGTTCTGTATTTGGTGCTTTCTCACTTAAATCTGCTGCATGCTCAACATAATTCAAGCCGATTCCCCAAATCTTACGTGGATGGCGGTATAGTGGCCCGAACTGAACTTCCGAAACTGGTGTAAGATTGTTTTCTACTAAACTAGTATTGTTTAATAGATGGTCATTAAACCAAGTCGTAAGCTCATTTAACTGTTCTTTTTGGATAATATCAAAAACTGTTGTTTCCCAATTTGTTTGGAAATGTTGATTGGCATCTTCAATCAGCAATACTTGTCCATTTAATACAAACGCTGCAACTTCACGGTCTTCCACGCAAACAGTAGCTAATTTCATGTTCATTTCCCCTTCCCCAATAATAAGTAACTCTACTAAATTAGCTTAACACTAATTATCTGAAAATAAAAATATTTCAGATAGCAACTCATTCCTAATGAGGCAACAGGGATGTTATTTGTAAATATTGACGAAAAATTTTTACACGTTTGTACCGTACCTTCTTCATAAAGAAGCATACATTAGATTGTGCATAAGGGGGTGACAATTATGGGTTATGGAAATGTTGGTGGAAGTTACGATTGCAACAATGTAGGCGGATCTTATGATAACAACAACAAGGACTTTGTTTTGATTGTTGTTCTATTTATCCTATTGATCATTGTTGGTGCTTCCTTTATGAAATATTAATTTGATCCAAAGGGTTATCGTCACTCGATAGCCCTTTATTTTTTCAAAGAAGTTCCTTATTCACTTTTTCAAACTTATTAGAGATGCAATGAAAAAAGCCCTCGGATAGACCGAGGGCTTGAATTTTATGATTTATTAGTAGACGCGAACCTTAGGATAATAAATAGAAGAAACCCTATGAGACCGCCTAAAGTGTTTGTAATTAAATCGGTAACATCAAATATTCTCGTAGCTGCGCTACCAAACCATACACTCAATAATTGAGTACTCTCAATTAACAAACTAAAAAGGAATGTTGCAAGGACAGTTCTAACTAAACCCCGTTTCTTAATCAGTGGAAGTAAAAATCCAAAAGGCACCATCATGATGATATTCAGATAAATTTCTCTAACGGCTCCATGATAACCTAACCGTAAATCTCGAAATGGGATAAAATTGGCTGTTTCTATAAAGAGATTGTTTTTTATTTCTAATGGTAGAGTAAAAGGCATTAATGTAACGTATAACACCATCACGATGTAACAATACATCACTGTTCGGCTGAATAGATTTTCATTTGAATATTTTTTCCACTTCTGAAAGAACACTAAGAAATAGATTAATACAAAAAATATAAAGTCCAACAAATATAGCAACTATAAATCTCCTTAACTCCCACACCTGTATGCACATCTCTAGTAACGTCGCCTAAATGAATGCACTATCGCTCATAGATGCGATAAAGCATATTCGTCTTCTTCGCATGATACATGGCCATGTCCGCATGTCTTAGGAGGGATTCCATGTCGCCACCATGATCTGGATAGTAGACAACACCAATACTTGCGGAAACTTCAACAACGGTATTTGAAATGTAGATGGGTTGATTCAATGACTCATCCATTTTGTTGATGATGTCAATAATTTCTACTTCCTTCTTTTCACCACGAATTAATACCGCAAACTCGTCGCCCCCAATTCGATAAACGAGCCCCTTCGTATCAATAACCTCGCTTAAACGTGAGGTCACCTTCACTAACAACACGTCACCAGCTTGGTGTCCATACGTATCGTTTACAGGTTTTAATCCGTGTAAGTCTAAGAACAGAATGGTTAGCATCGTATCATTTTCCAATGCTTCCTCAAGGTCCATTTGGAATTTGAGTCGGTTTGGTAAATCCGTTAAAGTATCATGGTATGCACGATAGCGAACTAAATCTGCCTCTTTCTTTTTCTCCGTAACATCCCAAAATACTACTTGTACAGCAGATTCCCCGTTTATTTGAATAGGGATTCCATTCACTTCTACATCAATGATTTTTCCGTCAAACCGGATAAACTTTTCTGTCGTCGTTGGTACAAATTCACCTGTTTCAAGAATATTAATATCATTTGAAACGGCCTCTTGAAAATCTGGGTGGATAAATTGATTGATATGGGAACCGATGACGTCACTTTCGTCTTTTGCACCTAATAATCTTAAAGCGGTGTCGTTAATATAGGTAATGATTTTATCTTGATGAACAGCAATTCCTAGTGGCGAGAATTCAATCAATCGACGATAACGTTCTTCACTTTCTTTCAAAGCCATTTCCACTTTTTTGCGTTCCGTAATATCCCGATAACTTACCATAATGGATTTTTTGCCCATGTAATTGATAGGAATTGCAGAAAAGATACCATCACGATATTCACGCTCACTAATCCCTATTCGAAGTTCAAAATTATGAAGAGGTTCATTGCTTTGGAAAATTCCCTCTATATATTCTTTAGCCAAGTCATATTGTTTAGGATCAACAATATCCGAGATAGATTTTCCTACAATCTCCTCAATAGGTACCCCTACCATTGTAGCAGCTGATGGTGAAGCATACGTAATCTCATTTCCATCATGTACTACAATAGGGTCAGGTAGATTGGTAATCAGGTTTCGATACCTTTTTTCTCCTTCGACTAACTCGAGCTCTAATTGCTTTCTTTCCGTAATATCTTGTACTTGAGTGATGATATATTCTGGCTGATTTCCTTCTTGTACAATGGAAACGGAAATTAATGCCCATTTAAGGCTACCGTCTTTATGAAAAAATCTTTTTTCCATTTCATAGTATTCTTTTTTTCCTTCTAAAAGCTTTTGCATGTGTTTGTTATCTTCGTCTAAATCATCAGGGTGTGTAATATCACGAAACGTCACAGATGTTAAAAGTTCTTTCTCTGTATAGCCTGTCAAACTGGATAACGCAGGATTCACTTTCAACACTTGCCCATCAAAAGTTAGAATCACCATTCCAATAGGCGAATAATAGAAAGCTTGTTCAAATTGGTCGATAAAATGTTTCATAATGATCCCTCAATAATATAGTAATGGTTGTAAATTCGATTTAGCCTATATAAATATACTTATGAATGGTTACGCGATTCTTTCCTAACGGTAATTTATGATGTGGTTTTTTATTTCTTTATACCATGAATTATATTAGTATGCTAATTTATTATCTTATTAGTAGTTATAATAGTAGTAATTCCTTATCTATTATTATAGCTAACACAACAATAAGTTCGTATTATTTTCCAATAATTTTGAAAAAAGATGGGACGTAGGTGGCTATTCCTTATCAAAACAACATCTAGTTGTAACAAAAATCCTTCATGCATTTTTGATGTAGAAAATTTGCAATTAATTGATATATTTTGAACATTTCTAATCATATGAGTAGTTTTTTATTATATCAACTATTTGTACATTATCTACTAGAAAAAGCTACCAACATGGGTAGCTCCTTTTGATTGTTATAAAATTGTGTTTTTCATATTGGCATACATCGTTTTTACGGACTCGTCAATCTCATCTCGATTCATCCTAATCGCCTTTTCCGCGCGTGCATAGCCAATTTCTAGTCTTCCTTCTTCAAGCCCTTTAAAAATAGCATCGGCAAATTCATCGACAGGTGTTGCAAAGCTATGTAAGCCCACTCCTCCTAAATCGGTATTTACCGCAGGAGGTGCAATCTCGATAACCTCCACTGGCGTATCTTCAAGCTGATGGCGTAAGCTCATCGTAAAGGAATGAACTGCCGCTTTCGTAGCCGAATAAATTGGAGCAATCGCCATAGGAGTAAACGCTAAGCCAGAGGATACATTCAAGATTGCAGCATATTCTTTCTTAGCAAAATACGGTGCAAAAAGCATGGCAAAATGAAAAGGCGCCTCAATGTTGGAAGTAATTTCATTGCTATAATAGCTCCATTCCTCTTTCGCATTAGCTTTCAAGACATTGTAACGTTGTTGAATGCCGGCGTTGTTCATGAGCACATTCACATCGGGATGTTCGCTTGTAATCCAGTTAAATAAAGCAATTCGATCCTCTTCTTTTGTGACATCACAAACGCGAGTAACTAGTTCAGGAATCTTCTCCTTCGCCTCTTGAAGTTTTGCTTCTCTTCTGCCGCATACAATCACTTTATTGCCTAATTTTACGAAACGCTCGGTAAAGGCAAACCCAATGCCCAATGCTCCGCCAGTGATAAGTATTGTGTTTCCTGATAGTTTCATGGGATTCCCTCTTTCGTTTGATCATTGATTGCTTCAACAATTCTTACCATTGTAAATAGCAAAATAATCATTTGTTAGTTTTCTCATTAGGAAAATCCCCATATAGCAAACAGTAGATTCATTTCACTGTCTACTATATGGGGATAGTATTACCAAAAAGGAATCATCATGTTGTTAATTTAAGCAACCTAAATGGTATTTATTCAAGTTATCTATTGAGATACCAACTTTCACCGTTTAGAAAGAAGATTCGATCCTGCGCTTCACTACCAACTGTTTCTTTAACTAATTGAATGTCATCGTATGAAAAACGGTATTTTGCTCGAGTTGAAGGTAAGTCACTTCCGAATATTAGGCTGTTTGGGTTTTCGCTATATAAAGTTGTGATTAATTGTCTAATTTCATCGCGTTCATACCCTACCCTGCCAAAGCCTGTTAAACGAATCGGAATATTGGCATTCACTATTTTTTTCAGCGTATCAATTGAACACTTATGCATCCCAAGATGATCAATTGACACTTTGGGTAATGTGAACATTAAATCTTTGATATCCTCATTAACACTTTGCAGATTAAGATAAAGCTCTGTCTTCCAATTGCATAATTTGTATACTCTCTCCGATAGATCTTTAATTTCCTTTGGTGAAGCAGATTGACCTCTATATAGGTTAAATCTTATTCCCTTTATCCCTACATCGTTTAATCTTAAAATCTCTTCATCCGTTGTATCGAATGGAAGTTGCGTAATTCCAACAAAATCCTCACCTAATAGTGAGATTGCCTCTGCAAAGTAATCTTGATGATACCCTTGGAAAGAACCAGATACGATAGCTCCTCCAGTCACTTCTATCGACATTTCTTGTAATTCTTTTAGATAGTCATTCGCTGTATAGTAATCCGGAACGAACCCTTGATTTTCTACAAGAGGAAACTTTGGATCAATAATATGAAAATGAGAGTCAAATATTTTTTGCATAACTACTCCTTAAAATATAAACATTAATATCACAGTAGCAAGTACTGCAAATCCTAATCCAATAGGTGTGGCTTTGTAAAGTAAATCCTTATAGAATTTCTTAGATTCCTCGTCACTTAAACCACTGTTACCAAGGATCAAACTACCACCTGTAGAGAATGGTGCTAAAGCAGTTGATTGGGCACCGATGATAATCGCAACCGCAATTAACGAAGCACTGTAACCTGTTGGAGCGATGATCCCCGCAATCATCGGGAACATTAATGGTGCCACAACACCCAATGTACTACTAAAGATTGACATAACACCAGCTATGATTGCTACTGCAATAGGGACAATAAATGGCGGCAAGTTATTAATTAAAGATGCTAACAAATCAATTGTACCAGCTTCAACAGCAACATCAATTAACATCCCTACCCCTGACACAAGCCATAGTGTGCTCCAAGGAATTCTTGCCATTACTTCTTTTGGCTTGTCCTCAGCTAATTTCAATAAGTATGCTAAGATGGCAAATACCATTGCAAGTAAAGTGATATCCGTACGTGCGTTTATTAACTGAATCGTTTCATTCCCAGGCATAAACTTAGCAAGCATCGGTACACCTAATACCATTACCATTAGTAGATTAATTAAGGTGATATTTACCTTTTGTACTTTTGTAAAGCCTTCTGGTTTTTCAATATTCAAATCTGTCATTTGACTCTTTTTGCGGTCAAAAAACATAAGAATTAACATGATAAAGATCGGATAGATAAATGAAACAACAAAGATATCTCTAGTTAATATATCTGCTTGAGCAGCAACATCTGTATCACTTAATAATGAGTTAAATAGAACACCATGTGCACTATACATAAAGTTTGCACCAGAAAGTGAACCTAATGAAACGGCAAATGAAGCATGCAGTTTGTTCATTCCTGACGATTTACATAATGCCATTGCGATCGCACCCATGACTGCCACAGAAGTAAAGAACCCTGCACCCATTCCTGATACCAACGCTGTAATAAAGTACAAAATTAATGGAAGCCATTTTGTTTGTTTTTGAAATTTATAAAGTAATAGGTGAGCAATTTTTTCTAGAGTACCATTCACTACCGCAAAATTAAAGAAGAGCGCCAAGGTGAAGATAACTAAGAATAACTTTGTTGGGAACGTTGCTATTACATCACTAACAGACATACCCAAAACAAAACATCCGATGATATATGCAAATGCCAAAGCAACTAAACCAGTATTGATATCAAGCTTTTCACCTAAATAGATTGCGATAATAATAGCTAGGATGATTAAAATGGAATAGAACATAAACTTTCCTCCTTCATTTATTCCTTTGAATAATATGTGTTGTTACTTATGTTTCCAATAGAATACTAGATTTGTGGTACAAACATTAAAATGAAAGCACTTACAAAATAGTAGAAAGTATTAGGATGAATCAACCTTGAAATAACCACTACCTCTTAAGTTATTTTTCTTAATCTAGACTTAATTCGGATTTATATTTATACATGTCCCCACGATAAGAAGAGGCACCTGTTAAAACACATTCATCTTGTACCCTTAGGTCAACACTTCGATATAAAATAGGTGAGCCTATGGAAACACCAAGAATTTCTGATATCTCTGGACTAGCAAGAACTGCTTCAATCTCAATCTCCCCTTTTGAGAGAGCTATATTGAATTTATTTAAAAATATGTGGGAAAAAGAATAATTCACATATTCCTCATCTGTGATTTGTTCGCCATACTTTTTTAAAAGATAACGGTTATCAATAACGATTGGGATTCCGTTTGAGAGACGTAAACGTGTGACTTGGTACACTTCTTCTCCTGGTTGTACTCCTAATTTATGTTCCATTCCTTTTGGACAAGGTACAGATCCCCTAAATAGTAACTTCACATGAAAGTCTTTCAAGTACCACCCTCGGAAGAAAGTATCCAACTTTGCAATATCTGTATTTAGCTTATCTTTTCGTACAATATAGGTACCTTTTCCCTGAATACGTTTTAAAAGCCCATCATTTACAAGCACTTGAACTGCTTGGCGAATTGTCATCCTAGAGACATTAAACATTTGGATCAATTCATCATCGCTTAGAAACTTTTCCTGTCCGGCATTGTACAGTTCATCTACTTTTTTTCTTAAGCTATCTGCAATCAGAACATACTTTGGAATATTTGAATTAAAATTACTCATTCTCACCCTCCTATGCATTCAAAAATGTTTCCGTATTCGTATCATCTATACATCTATACATCTAGATGACTTGCTGTTTATTTTATTACTTAAAAAGTTCATAGTCAATACTGTTTTCTGAATTTTCATTCCACATAACAGAGAAGATTCGGTGGAAATTCATATAAAATTGTTTAAAAATGAGGAAAAGAACCTCTCGGAATTCAAAAAATGATCTTGATACCAATACATGATCCTTAAGAAATAAATAGTTGGGACATAAGTATTTTTCAAAAGGTAAGTAGTTCCAGTATCAGTAACGGTTTGCTCATTACGTTATTTCATAGTCGTCTGCTTTCGAGTCAGGTGAAGAGCCGTCGAAAATGCAAGCATTTTCTTACCAAATGTGAATTCAAAGAAGCGCTCCTTGTCCTGATATCGAGCCCTCACACAGTTTACTGGTGAAGGCTCGAAGGCAATATCATTGTGAATTCTTAGGGTGAAGGATGAATAGGAGAAAAATAAGGGTAGAATTTAAGGTTATCTTCTGTAAACAACGTAATTCCCTTTAAATAAGCGTAAAAACTACTGTTAATTGCTCAAAATCAAATGAAAAGCATTGATTTTAATCAAATAAGAGTAAAATTTACCGCTATTTACGAAAGATTAGGTATATTTCTCATAATAAGCTGAAAATCTACTGTTATTTTTTCCTCAAAGTACAATCAATAGTGCGATAATAATTCGTTGCAAACACATAACAATTTGCATCGGAAATGAACGATATGCTATCAAAATAGTACATTCAAAAATGAATGATGGATTATAATTTTTCACTTAGGTCCCAGCCTCAATAATTCGAAGCAGATTGAAATAGCCTTTTTATTTAAATATTAATGTTAAGTTTTCTTTAATTGTATCTAAGTCTTTATTAACTATTAAACGTTCCTCATAGTGTTCTTTCCAAATAAAATAATCTGCCAGGCCAACCCGTGGCTGATTAATATTTATATAGATTCCCTCCAATTTATTAAATAGAAGTTTATATTCATTATAGTCATGATTATTATTTATATTTTCATCAATGAGACGTAATCCTGAATTCAATTGATGGATGATATACATTGTTTCGTTTTCATTTTCTTTTTCTAGTATTCTTCTTAATTCTTGGAATAGTATTTTTACTTGTTCTATATCTGTTAACATTGGTATAGGATCCTTTCCTTTATAACAATAACTTAATACTATCAATGAATTTTTATATTAAACAGAACAATTTCCTCTTTCATCAACCTGTCCGTTGAACAATAAAAAAGCATTAATCCTTTTGGATCAACGCCTTGTTGAAAGTTGTATATTTAATTTAAGCCCAATCGTTTTTGATATTTACTATGACCATCCGTTATACCAACAAGTTCGAATCCATGATTCTTATAAAAGTTGTTTAATTTACTATTTTCAGCAACACAGTCTAATCGAAGAAACTCTTGATCGTTTACATTGTTTTCTATCCAAAACAAAATGCTTTTGCCTAAGTTTTTATTCATATAAGTTGGCGTAATTGCAAGTCGGTGTAAATAAAGCGAGTTGGAACTTTGATCTTCTCCCCATATATGCTGATCCCATTCACTTTGTTTCGAAAGAAGTGTAAATGTCGCTACGATTTCTGCACCATTTAAAACAATATAGGTTTCTTCGTTGGATATAGCTTCTGCAATCTCTTCATCATCACCACCTTCTAATAAAAATCTCCATTGATTTATCTCGTTATCTTTCATCCATTGGGCGATTTGTTTTAACATTGTAATGACTGTACCGCTATCTTCATTCGTTGCAATTTTTATGTCGAATCCTTTAAGACTATCGTTGTTTGCCAAGTTCACTTCCTCCTTTTATTAAATTTTGTTACGACGAATACCTTTCCATATGCTGTCTATATAACTTCCACTCGTCCAACTCTTTTTTGAATATTTCTATACACAATGCAGTAGCTACTTTTTCGCCAGATTGAGAAAATGTAACAATGGAAGAAAGGATGATTTCGGTTTCTGAACGGAGATTTTTTGTTAGGTCTTGATAATCCCAAGTCGGACTTTTACCTTTATAGGAGTTTAATGTTTCAACATTGGATTCTTTATACGACTTTCCATTGTAAATCTCGTAATCTCTATCATTGTAATATCCAAAGTATCCTATAAAATCATCAGATATCCATTTATTCACTTCATGTACATCACCCTGATTTAATATGGAACGATATTCTTCAACAGCTTTTATTGCTTCATTTAGCATTCTTAACCTCCCCTTCAGTCTTTCAATTCACCTAACTTACTTGTTCAATAATTTCCACAAAAAAAGCATTAATCCTTCTCCATGGATTAACGCTAGCAATAGATCACTCTGATTTTATTAAGCTATTTTTACTTAAAAGTTGTTGTTTTATACTTTTAATGATCCCCATGTGTAAATTTTCGTGGTTCATATGAAAAACAACCATGTCACCTAGTGTTTTCATCCCTAAAAAAGGTTCTTTTAGCGGTTTATCAAGGTTTCCCTTACAGAATTGTTCAATCATAGCAGGCTGTACTTCCAACTGCTTTATCAACTCATCCACTGACGGTGGTTGTTCTGTCCAACTCTCTGGTTTACTTCCTCTTGGGAACATCAAGTGATAAGAAAGAGGTAACTGTCTCTCTTCATTCACTGCGGGAAACATTGCATGATCCCACCCTACTAATATATGCCCAACATTCCAGCGGATATTGTTATTAGATCCGTGTGGGATTTGGTCGGCCATTTCCTCTGGAATTGTTCGGAGAAATTCCACTGTCCATGCACGCCATAATTTCATTTGTTCAAATAATTGTTCTTCACTCATCATTTTCCTCCCTTTATGAAACTAGGCTTTAAATCAAAACTGGTAAATAGATTTCTACTTCTTCCTCTCCATTTTCCATTGGAAGATAAGTCTCTACGATTAAAGCTGCTATGTCTTTTTTAAACCCATGTTCACCAACCCATGTTAATAAATTGTTGTGTAAATTTGCGAGCTGGTTGATGTTCCCTTTTGTCGTGACATAGGATTGAGCAATTTCAATATATTCCATCCCAACTGGAACATCTTTAAGAGCTTCATTCACGATTACCCCTACAAAGTACTCTCCTTCTATATGGTCTTCATCTCTTTTCGGTTCGAAAAGAGCGATTTCCGTACCCGAATGAATTTCAATTTCACCCAGACGCGATAGGAGTTGCTGGGCGAGTCCTGGAACCTCGATGCCAAAATTAGCATATAGACCGGTGCCTTTTATTCCTACAACTTGGAAAGACTTTTTAACCATTTTACACTCCACTATTATCCCCCCTATTCCCCCTATTATTAAACGCTCTTATTCTATGTTCTCTTCAAACAATAGATTTCCCTCTAAAGAAAATAACTCTGAATGGTATCTGCATAACCGTTCTATTCACCTGCTAGCAATGAAAAAAGGAATGCCTCAGCACTCCTTTTTTATCCAGTCATATCAACGGAATTTAATCCAAAATAGTACTCCATCATCACTATTTCTAGCGCCATAGGAGAATTTGTGCAATTCTAGAATTGCACGTGAAATAGTTAGTCCTAGTCCTGTACCTTTCGTATTACCACGTGATGCATCACCTTTTTTAAAAGGAAGCCATATTTCGTCTAACTTTTCTTCAGGTATATAGCTGCCACTATTATATACTTCAAGCATATTATCAGAGATTCTAATACCAATCTTCCCACCTTCAGGCATATTTTCTATCGCATTAATGTAAAAGTTATCTATTACTCTTTCTATTAATGAACGATCCGCCTTCACAATAGCGTCCCCTTCAAGAAGCGCAGTTATGGACTTTTCATCACAAACCTGCTTGTAACGATTCATAATTTCATCGCTTAATTGATTCAGTGATACATCATCAAGATTAATTTCGAGAGAATCTGACTCTAATCTTGTCAACTCCAGCATTTCCCTAATTATCTTGTCCATTCGGTCTATATTTGTTTGGATATGAACTACGTAATGATCCCTTTTTTCTGTATGAACGTTTTCCTGTAGATTCTGTGTATAGCCAGAAATAATACTTAAAGGTGTTTTTAAGTCATGTGCTAGGGCATTCGTCATATCCTTACGATGTTTTTCAAGTAGCTCTTGTTTCTTATAGGTCTTATATGTTTGTCTCGAAAGGATGAGCGCTACGATCATAAATATGATAAAACAGGAAATCCAGACAAAGGCAAAAGTAGCTGAGCACTGTTCCCATAGATTTACGTCACGACCAACCACTATCCAAAAATCACTATATACATCTTGTCCATCATTCGAATTAATCGTTGACTGATAAGGCTGTGGCCAATACAAACGATAGTTAAATAGATTTATTCTTTGTGAAAAGGCCTTTGTTGACATTAACTGTGGTAAAGCTTCTTCTAAGTAATCATGATCTATTACCAACTGGCGTAATTCATTACGTTTTTCATTATTTGGATTACCTGAATAATCCGGTACGATGCCACCATATTCAAAATACGGTAATGCCTCCGAATTTCTAAAATTTGAAAGGTAGACAATATTATCAGTATGCGTACCTCCGCTTGCTACTACATCTCCGTTTTCATCAAAATTTTGCGCATACAATTCATTCACTGTTATTTGTTCAGGGATAATCATCTCATTATCGATCCAAAAACCCTTTACATCGACTGTATATCCCGATAGATTTCCAACCTTTTCTGCCTTTGGTTTGGCATATAAATAACTTTCAATTTCTCTTATTTCTTCGTCACTATACCAATCTTTAGGATTTAAAAATCCGTACTCAGTGTAATATTTGTTACCCTCTCCTTGTGAAGAATAACTGACTTTCCAGTAGTCATTTGTACTAAGAAGCACTTTGTAGTCACTCGTAAATACAGCCATTTCAGTATCCTCAGAGGTAAAAAAATTGGATTCGTTTGCAAATTCTTTCTTCACTTTAGAAATGTCCGTAATTTGATTATTACTATCAATATTATCTTTTAGGATATCTTCAACTTTTGTGCTCGCTTGTAATGCGTATGTTCGTAAATCCATTTCAGCCACTTTCTTTTGCTGAGATACAAGGAATACACTGAATCCTATCATCAATATTAGATAGATGGCTAAAAATGAACTAAAGATACGAAGATATACTACGCGTTTTGTTTTGTTTTTTTTCATGCTTCCACCTCCAATCTATAACCTCTTTTAAATACAGTTTTGATTTGAGTTGAAGCGCTTCCTAAGGCTTTTCGCAGTTTCTTTACGTGGTTATCTACGACCCTATCATTACCTTCAAATTCATAACCCCAAATCCTGATAAGTAGGTTATCACGGCTAACAACTTTACCATGGTTGTCCATAAGCATTTTTAAGATGGCAAATTCAATAGGTGCTAGAATTACTTCTTGATCATTCACAAAAGCGGTACAGCCATATGGGTCTAATTTTATTTTCCCTGCCATCATAATTGCATTCCTTACCATGCCTTTTGAGCGTTTTAATAATGCATTCACTTTTGCATAAAGCTCCGCCAGTAAAAAGGGTTTCGTTATATAATCATCACAACCTAGATGATATCCATGTAATCGATCACTCTCTGTGTGCCTTGCAGTAATAAATATAATAGGAACATCGCTATTTTTTCTAAGCTCCCTACAAATTGTAAAACCGTCTACCTGTGGAAGCATGACATCAAGAAGAACCAAATCATATTCGTCTTCAATGCATTTTTGTAGACCTTCATGTCCAGTCACGGCGCAATCTATAGTGAAATCCCCACTACTTTTCTCATTAAAATAATCTGTAATAATCTCGCTTATCTCGGCATCATCTTCAACTAAAAGAAGTTTGAAAAGCATCTCCTCACCCCCAATTACAGATTAGCATACAAATATATCCTTCTTGTATCCTCCTAGAATTTCTTTATTTGATTTCTTATTTAAGAAAAATAGTAAAAGTAAGTAGCTATACCTTTACGAAATCAAAAAAATAAAGGGGCCGGGACGAAGGTAATTTTAACAATTTGCTAATACTTTATTTGAAAGTCGTCCGCTTCCGAGGCAGGTGGAAACTCGTCAAAAGATGTGAATTCGGTAAAAAATGATGAGCCCTAACACAGTTTACTGGTGAGGGCTCGAGGGCAATAACATTAAGGTTTGATGCTGAATCCGAAATTTTACCAATAATGCTTGGGATGAAGGATGAAGGATGAATAGATGAAAAATAAGCGTAGAAATTACTGTTATTTTGTGTAAACTACTTAATTCCCTTAAAATAAGGGTAAAAATTACTGTTAATTGCTCAAAATCAGATGATAATCATTGATTTTAATCAAATAAGCGTAAAAATTACTGTTATTTTCAGTAAAAAAGGTATATTTCTCATAATAAGCTGAAAATCTACTGTTATTTTCCTCTCAAAGTAAAATCAATAGTCATATTATCTATTACAGATAATATGACTATTGAAATGTAAAATAATGCACTTGGCTCGAGGGTCGCCTCAGAAAGTGGAACCTACGACTACGGTTACTCGTGCAAATACAAAACAATTTGAATAGGAAACGAATGATAATACGATATTAAATGTTTTAATTTGCACTCTCAATATCTATCCATTCTATGTAATGATCATCATCAATTAGTTCTTACTGTATGTAATAATAATGAACACTTTTTCTCTAATCATACAATTCTCGATATTTTTCATGATAATTACTAATCCACTCCATATCAATTGGTCCATTTAGAACTATATAGTATTCTCCAATATCTAGATCGACTGTATTTTCGTGTATTCCCACTACTTTTGAATCTTTTACATAATTGAATATTGCAAATTCAATGCCTATTTCATTTTTATTCCTTTGATTGAATTCATCCTCTTTAATCTTTTTCACACGATATTGACTTAAAAAAGCCATTAATTCTTCAACTGGCTCGTTATCATGTGTAGACCACCAATTATCGGATTTAAATTTATATTCTTTTATATTCTGAGTAAATAATAAAGAATTGAAATCTCGCTGATTGTATTTCATTACATCTGCTAAACTTCTTTCTCTATTATCGTAAATTGTTTTCAATGATAATAAAATTGATATTACGATTATTGCTATTAAGTAGTTTCTTAACTTTTTATCTTTCATAGATTCACCCGCCTTTTTAGAATTTAGAGATTTCGTAAATGCTGCTCATCATGAAAGACTTTCAATATAAATTCTCTGGCAGGAACATTTAGTTTTTCATATGCTAATAAAAACTCCTTATTATCATAAGGAACTTCAATAAAAGAAACGTCTATTTGACCAGCTTCACCAATAATTAATTTTAAATATGGTGCAACTGGTTGATTGTTACACCCTAATGAGCCCGGATTGAGATAGAGTCTCTTATTAGACTTAAAATGATGAATTGTGTGATGGTGTCCAAAACAAACAACATCTGCATTACAATTTTTATAAAACTCATCCAACTTGTCAGTAGAAGGTTGATGATCGATGGATAAAAATTTGTTATTTTCCCCCAAATGATAATGAACAAATAAAAAGTTTTTACCGTTTATTTCAATTTCTAGTTTCATTGGAATATTTGATAATCTAGGAATATACTTCTCATTTAATCTAGAAGCAATCCATTGATGGTGTTCCCTTTCCTCACCTTTACTGCCAGGTTCTTGTCCATCGATTATTCTTAAAATAGCTTCATCATGATTTCCCTTTACAAATGATATGTTTTCACGGGAAAACAATAATTCAAGAACTTCATTCGTTTGGTGACCAATACCTATTAAATCTCCCAGACAATAAATATGTTTGATTTTCTTATCTTTATCAATATTTTCCAGAACAGCTTTTAATGCATCACCATTCCCATGAATATCAGTAATAATTGCAATACTCGTACCCATTTAATTACCCTCCTCCTTAAAAGGATTAACTTCTCCAACTCATCTGCTTTATAGTTCATAACTTCAACAAAAAATGACATTAATCCTTCTTGGATCAACGCCATCATTAGTTAAAGTAATTTTCAATCTCTTTCTTATTTGTTACAACCAAAGTCTTATCCTCGTATTTGCCAAATTTATTGTAGAAATTTGGTTTCCCTACTTCTTCAAAATATCTGTTCCACTTAAACATTTTGAAGAATATTTTTAGAGTAGGTTTATAATTTGATTTTTCTAATCTAAGTATTTGTAAAATAAACCGCTTGATAATTCGGTAGGTTCTTACTGAGTAATTTGTATCTAAAAATATGATGATTTCAGCATCTCGAAAACTATGAGACACCCACTCTTCATTATGAACCCCTTCCACAATCCAACTTTCAGCTGCCTATAGGGTATTCAAATAATCTTCTCTTTCTTCTTCAGTTCTTCTTATATCCCCAAATCCACCATGCCTTTTCCAAACGACATTATCCAATTCAAAATAGGGGATATTTAATTTAGAAGATAATTCTCTTGCTAACGTTGTTTTTCCACTTCCAACTGAACCTATAATATGTGTTTTTTTGGACTAATCTTTTCCAATAAACCACCACTTATCTTTAGAATTACTGTTTCCACTTTATTCTATTTGGTTATCGAAATTTCCTTCAAAAAAAAAGGATATCCATCCTTCTTAGCCAACGTCTACCTAGATAAATTATTGCAATATTTTAATCAGGGTTTCCTTATGCTTGTTTGAAAGTTTGATTAAATCGAAACTGTCCTTCTCTATTAAGCTCTTAATTGTTTTCATTTCACTCCAAGCCAAGTTATAAAGGGATTGATCAATAATTCCTTTTGTTAATGCTTCCTCGATTTCATCCCCATCCTTTTCAATGATTTCTCCCGTTGGTAATAAAACAATGTCTAAAAATAAATCATCCATGTATGGAATGCCCTTTTCAATTCCGTTGTGAAGACATATATCGATATACCATTGAACAATCTCTCCATTAGCATCAAACATCGTCGTGACTGAATGGTTTTTTCCTTCCGGAAATTGCTGTAACCACATATACCCATCATCCACAATACATACGTTTTCTTCACCATATCTCACAAATAATGGTTCAGTTACTCTTATTGTATGTAATAAAGTGATATAACCTTTGAATTCATTTGTATCTATAGAGGATTGTGAATATTTCCTTTCGATCACTCGTTTCCAGTCTGAACGGTCTCCAAATTTTCTTTTTAACACCAAATGTCTCCCCCTTCTTTAACAAAGATCTTTATGCATTGCCAATCTACTTCTATATTATTAGGATATAAGCCTTCTATCTCTTACCTTATTTTTTTGCTACAATCAAAATTAATTTAGCAGAATAATAATATTTTCATACGGAGGAACAGAGTGAGTAAAAAAATAAAAGTTGCTTTAATTGGAATTCCCTTGTTGATTATCGCCAGTATCGCGTTTTACGTTACTGACTTTAATGAACAACTGAAAGTAAAAAGCTACGTAAAAGAAAAGTATGGTTACAATATAAAGATTAAACAATTACTTCGAGCCGGGATTGGTTCTGATTATGATTTCGTTGTCTATCCAAAAGATCATTCAGATTTAGAATTCAATGTCAGACTAGATAGTTCGAATCAAATAACAGATAATCATGCAAGCGCAATTGAAGCTGATAAAGCATTACACAAATTAGAGAAAGTGATTCCAGCGATTGAAGAACTAGGATTCCAAGGTGCAGAGTATCAAAACAATGAGATAAGGGTTAGTTATGTGGATGATATGGAAAAGCATATTCTCAATTTATATACTTCGACACCTCTTGAAATGGCTACCTTTAAAGAAAATGAGTTGGACCGTTTCTATAAACTACAGGAGTTAATCAAACAAAGTGGTGCTTCTTTAACCTATGTTGCAGTACAAGACATGCAGGAACCTGTTAGTAATTCCATTGTCTTTTATATGAAAGATGTTCAAAACGTTCAATCGAAGGACGATTTCTTACTACAGGTAAAAAAATCCTCACAGGATTTAGCTAGTTATATTGAGAATGAAAAGTGGGAAGCAGAAAGAGCAAAAGTTGAAAATGACCGTTTTACTTTTCAGTCGCAGTATGACGACTATTGGTTCCATTGTCGGGAAACGAACGAAAAAGGTGAATGTACAAATATCTTAGTTACCACCTATTTCAAAGAAAACAGTTTAACTAAGTCCAATGTCTATCTGGAACAAGACTTAGATTCCATCTTTAATTTATTTGGGAATACGATCAAACCGAAAGCTACCATCGAATATCATTTCGTAGAAAACGGTTCAGATAATCGATTGACTTTTACGGAGCAAGAAATTGCAAATTATGAAAACACATTAGATTTTATCAATAAAAATTTTAATTAATCTTTTTCAAATGAACGGAAAGTATTTTAATTAAAATACTTTCTGTTCTTTTTTCACCTTATTTAAATTACTTTCTTCACTCCCCCTATCAAACCCTTCATCCCCTAATTCCAAAGGACCATTGAGATAACTTATTTCAAATAAGAAGGTCGTTCCAAACATCATTTCCCTAGTACCGTGTACGTGTTCATATGTCCTTCCCCAAAAATAGGAACCACTTCCTACTAATTAAGGAACACAGGGGCATAGGAACGCTCCCACGAATGTGACAAAATGAATGAACGGATGAACAAAAAATTACAAAAATTATAAAAATCTTCTTTAACTTTTAATCAAACGGTGAATATTACTATTAATGTTGATTTCATTTGAGGAGATAAGATGGAGAATACAAACTTGAACATATTAAACCAAGCGTTTAATCAAATGTCAGATATAGCAATTTTATTTCAAGTGGTAGATGACCGATTTATTATTATTAAAGCAAATCCATCTGCTTATAATGCAGGCTTTCGTGATGAGTTTTATGGAGAGTTTGTTGAGGATATATTTCCACCCGCGCTCGCTGGACCTTTATGTAACTTATTGAGACGTGCATATACCTCAAAGGAATTTGTTCGGTTCAATGAAACCCTACCTTTAACTTCAGGGAAACTACTTGGGGATATCGCTTTAACGCCAATTTTAGATGAAGATGATAACAATAAAGTTACTCACATCGTTGCAAGTGCTAGAGATATTACTGAGAGTAAAAAATGGGAGGAAGAACTTGTTCAAAATAATTCCTTCTATCATACAATCCTATTTAGTACGACAGATGCTATTCTTGTAGTAAATAGTGAACGGATTATTCTTCGATTGAACAACGGTTTCACTTCCTTATTTGGTTGGAAAGAACATGAGGTAATAGGACTGCCTTTAGATGAGTTAAATTTTGTTCCAATTGAATATCTTGAGGAACATGAAGAAATAACAAATAAAATATTGCATGGGACAGGTATTCCTTCTTACCGTACGTTACGAAAACATAAAAATGGCATGCTTGTGCCAGTAGACGTATCCTACTCACCCCTTAAAGAGGAAAACGGAACAATACTAGGATCGATTATTATTTACCGTGATATGACGAAGCAAATAAAAATTGAACAGCAATTGGAAGAAGAAAAACAACGCTATCAATCATTAGTAAAAAACCATCCTGATGCTGTTTTTCAATTTGATACTGAGGGAAATTTCATCGATGCGAACTATTCAGTCGAAACGGTAACTGGTTATAATCTTTGTGATTTACTAAACCATTCCTTTATGCCTTTAATCTCTGAGGATTCTTTGGAATGTGCATTAAACAATTTTCATGCAGCCTTAAACGGTGAAACGAGAAAGTATGAAATCGTTATTAACAATAAAAATGGTGAACGTGTTACTTTAGATGTGACTGCCGTACCAATTACGATAGACTCTCAAATAACTGGTGTGTTTGGCATTGCCCGAAATGTTACAGAGCAAAAAATGCTAGAAGACGAACTGATACAAACAAAAGGAAAGTTAGAGTCTTTTGTTAGCAACACATCAGACGCTATTAACATTACAGACTTAAACGGAAATGTCTTATATGTAAACCCTGCTTTCCAAATGACATATGGTTATTCCGAAGATGAGGTTCTAGACAAACATATTTCACTCATCCAAGCAAACAAAAATTTAAAAGTTGAGGATTTAGTCCAAAGGATTTTATTTGGTGAGAAGTTACATGATATGGAGGTCATTCACCGTCATAAAGATGGGTCATTTATTGATATTAGCTTCAGCCTCTCCCCTATTCGGGATGAAAAGGGAGAAATCACTTCCGTCGCTGCCATTTCTCGAAATATTACCGGAAAAAAAGAAGTGCAAAGACGGTTAGAAGAGAGTGAAGAGAAATATCGACTCATTACGGAAAATATGACAGATTTAATTTCCATAATGGATCCGAATATGGTTATTCTATATGCTTCACCTTCCCATAAGCATGTTTTTGGGTTGAATATAGAGGAAGGAAAACCACTCGAAACAAAATTTTTTCACGAAGATGATCTCTCTAAGATTTTTACATGCATCAATGAGGTTGTTGAAACAAAAACACAAGTAGTACTTGAGATGCGAATATGGAACGCGGATGGCCATATAGTCTGGTTAAATACAACATTAACCCCTATCTTGGATGAACAAGGAAATATTCAACATATTCACTGCGTTTCTAGGGATATTTCTGAGCGAAAAAGTTATGAATCCGAACTCGAGAAGATGGCTTATTATGATTATCTTACAGGTGCACCGAATCGCCGGTTATTTATGGATCGACTAGAACAGACTGTTGAAAAGTCAAAATTGAATCATGAGGATTTTTCAATTTTTGCTTTGGATTTCGATCGGTTTAAATGGGTAAATGATAACTTAGGCCACCATATTGGTGATGAATTATTAGTTCAATTCGTCCACCGAGTGAATTCTTGTATCCGAGACACTGATACGATTGCCCGACTTGGTGGTGATGAATTTGCGATATTAATCCCTGGAGTATCAGCCACTCCGGAAGTGGAGAAAATTGCTCAGCGAATTTTAAAAGTGCTTCAAGAACCATGGCACATCTCCGGTCATAAATTTGTTACAACCTCATCTATTGGGATTTGTATGAGTTCCTGTGGTGGCTATGATATTAGTACATTAATGAAACTTTCGGACCAAGCACTGTACAAAGCAAAACAATCTGGACGAAACAATTATCAAATCTGTTTTCAATCAAACGAAGAAAATGGACAGATTGATTTTTCCGATGCGACTTTTGAGCATGATATTAAACGTGCGATCGAGCATAATGAATTTTACCTTGTGTACCAACCCAAATTCCACTTATCTACGAAAGAAATATGTTCTATAGAGGCGCTTATCCGATGGGAACATCCTGAGAAAGGATTAATTGTTCCCGATTATTTCATTTCCCGGGCTGAAGAAATGCATCTGATCGAACCGATAACAAAGTGGGTACTTATGCAAGCGGGTAAAGAGGCAAAAAGATGGGAAACGCTATACGGTAGAGGAATACCAGTTGCTGTTAATATTTCACCTAAACACTTTGAAACTGGGACCATTATTGAAGACGTGACAGAAGCCATAGAGACAACAGGAATCAATCCACAAAACTTGATTCTAGAAATTACAGAAAACGCCATGATCAATGAGATGGATTGTACAATAGATGCCATTGGGCAATTGAAGAAAATGGGCGTAAAAATTGCTATTGATGATTTCGGGAAAGGGTTTTCTTCGTTGTCTTATTTAATGAAACTTGAAGTGGATATTTTAAAGCTAGATAAAGCTTTTGTTGAGGAATTAACAAGTAAGAAGAATGCTTCACTGGTCTTTTCTATTGTCTCGTTAGCACACAACCTAGGTCTAACGGTTGTTGCAGAAGGAATTGAGACCGAGCAACAATACCATGTACTAGAGCAGTATGGATGTGATATCGGCCAAGGGTATTATTTTAGTAAGCCTTTAACGGGCGATCAATTAGAGAAAGTATTTCTTATGAAGTGATAATAAACAAGTCTACGCTGCACCCCAAAAGTTACTTGGGGTGTCTTTTATTTGGCTTAACTTATCATGATTTTAAGTACATTCAATATTTATCGGATTTTCTCTGCCAACTCTAAAATAATTCCCTCTGGGCCGCGAACGTAACATAGCTTATAACTTTCTTCATATTGCTGTATCTCACTAAAGGTTTCCAAGCCCTTCTCTTTCAGTTTCGCAACAATCCCTGCAAGATTCTCAACAGCAAAGCAGATATGTCGGATACCAAGCGTATTGGCAAGCGGTTGGTGAATATCTGTTTCATCTGATGGTGAATAAAATTTGACTAGCTCGATCCATACATCCCCATCTGGCATCCCCAATCCTACACATCCCGTTTTTACATTCTTAAGCCCAACGATTGTGTCCAACTGTTTTCCTTCTAGTTCCCATTCCGCTTTCACTTCAAGTCCTAAATCAACAAAAAACACTTTAGCAGCTGCAAGGTCATTTACGTTGATACTTACATGATCAATTTTATTAATTTTCATATAATATACCTCCTATGGTCCTGTTTAGTTTGTACGTATTGTCGAATTAATTAACTCTCCGGTTTCAGAAAAAATTACGTGCGCTTTCATCTTATTTACGTGCGAATTTGGATTGAATACGTGCGGTTTCCAGCCAAATACGTGCGAATTTGCATTGTTTACGTGCGGTTTCCAGCCAAATACGTGCGAGTTTTCCAATCTTACGTGCGGATATTATTTTACGTGCGTTTTCATCTCAATTACGTGCGAATATGGATTGTTTACGTGCGGTTTCCAGCCAATTACGTGCGGGTTTTCCATCTTACGTGCGGAAAATATTTTACGTACGCTTTCATGTCAATTACGTGCGAATCTGCATTGTTTACGTGCGGGTTCCAGCCAAATACGTGCGAATTTTCCAATCTTACGTGCAGAAAGGTTATGATTGCTATCATCCCCAAAAACCTTGTTTATTACTTTCCACCCCATATCCTAACATTCTAACTTGTTGGATTTATTGCATAAAGAGAATTTTGGGTTATTTAAACAAATCCATAAATTTACCTTATCGAATTAACTTACTACATATAAATTCAAAAAAAAAATGACAGTCATCCTTCTTGGATCAATGCCATCAATTAAGTGAACAAGGTTTTTATTAATTTAATAATTTCGTCCCCTTTAGTTTCATATCTTTTGGCTCTTTTTAAGCTCATCTAACTTTTTTGAGATTTCATAAACTCTCTGAACAAGTACTTCATCATTATGAGTTTTATTTTTCATGAATTTCAATACATTCATAAAAAAATAGATTATAAAACCAAAAATTATGAGATTAAGAATCAAAACAATTAACGATGCTAAAACATTCAATTATGCCCCCCCCAAACTTCATATACGACCAATTGAACCTGCTTGATAGTTTAATAACTTCAACAAATAAAGGCATTAATCCTTCTAGAATCAATGCCTTTGATACTTATCATTTTTTCTTTATTCCAAATCAATATTTATTTTTATCTACCTAGAATTATATTTTTCTAAACAGACAAACAATAAAATCCTCGAGACCAAATTCACTTTTGCTTAAATTATCGTGCTGCATATCACGTATCTCAATCTCTTGGAAATCGGAAAAAATTATTTGTAATTTTTCTTTCGAATATCCTAACCCACCATGTAAACTCAGATCGATATAATATTGTTTATCGGACAATGCTGATCCGCCGTACTTTCCATTTTCTCTGAATGCACTAATTGAAAAATAACCATTGTTCTTTAAATATTTGTTGATAAATTGAATGTAAGACACTCTTCGATGTGGTGCTAAGTGGTGAAAACAACCAGAATCATATATGTAATCAAACTGTTGTGATTCAAGATCTAAATTGAAGAGATTTTCACAAATAAATTGAATGGTTACATGATGTTCATCAGCTTGTTCTTTTGCCCAATCAATTGCTTCTTGTGAAATATCTACAGCAGTTACAGTACAACCTTTTTGTGCTAGATAAATAGCATTTCTCCCATTACCACAGCCAATTTCAAGCACGTTACGCGGCTTGATCATTTCAATATATTTGACTAAATGTTCATCAGGTTGATCACAAAAGAATGGGATATTTCTTTCCTTATCTTGATAAAATGTATCCCAAAATTCTTTTGGCTCTCTTAGTAAAGAATCTAGTAATTCATATAAATCCTCATTATTTTTAACTAACATCTTACCCCCTCCTTATGTATTTAATAATAAAATAAAGGCAGTTTGATATGGTTACATTACGTTAAAAATTAGATTAAATACCATAATCCTCCATGGTAGAAAGCACCTCAATAATGGTATTAAACATGTCCAGTAATCATCCTAACTAAATAAAATTAATAAGAGATAGTAACATATGGTAATGGATAAAAAATGCTTATAAAGCATCAAAAGATTGTTTAACATAACGGAGTAAAAGTGCTATTATTACATTTATTACAAATGTTACGCTCAACCCCTTAAATAAAAAAAACACTTTCCTTACTCAAGGAAAGTGACTGATTGTTGATTACCAATATTATATTTTTTTTTGATTCTAAAATTCTCAAAAAATCTTTATAATAAAGTCCTTCATCTTTAAGTATTCATCTTAAGGTATAAATTCTTCTAGAATCAACGCGCTAATAATTGAAAAAGATTTCTAACCATATTTTCAATGCCGTTGCTGTGATTAATGTGGCTAATAACCATCGTAAGACTTTTGTATTCATTGCTTTTCCAGCTTTTACTCCTAATGGTGTGGCAATAAAACTAATGATAATTAAAATAAGCGCTGGCCCATATTCTAATTGACCTGTGATGATTTTCCCTACACTGCCGCCAATAGAAGAGATAAATGTTATAGCCAAACTCGTTGCGATAGTAATGCGTGTCGGCACGTTTAGTATCGTTAACATAATCGGAACGAGTAAAAAACCTCCTCCGGCCCCAACAATCCCTGAACCAATTCCTACAATAAAAGCAAGGCTAGCCGCTAACGGACGATTGATACGTAAATCCCCATGATTTATAGGTACATTCTTTTTAGGTATAAACATCAATACTGCTGCTAGTATTGCTAAAACCCCATATACAAAATTGACGCCACCCTCATCTAACATGCTCGATCCATAACTTCCGATAAAGCTACCAAGTATAATGGCACTACCCATATAAAGAATTAACGGTTTATTTAAATAGCCACCTTTTCGATATGCCCACACCCCTATTAGTGACGAAAAAAATACTTCTACCGCAATCATCCCAGAGACTTGATGGGCTGAAAAGGCAGTTATACCAAATAACGGTGGAATATACAAAAGCATTGGGTACTTAATAATGGCTCCTCCTATACCGAGTAACCCTGAGAAAAATGAACCAATAAAGCCAAGACCAAGTAAAATGATGACTAGTAAAATTGACAATTCCATCTTTCTCCTTCTTTCTAAAATGAAAGCGAGCAACGCATTGCGTCTACTCGCTTCTCATTGCGTTATGCTTTTTGAATAAAGAAAACAAATGCCCCATTTTCTTGTTTTTGATTGATAATCGTATGTCCTGCTGAAGCCGCCCAAGCTAGGAAGTCATTCAGTGCTCCTTTATCTGTTACAACTACTTCTAGCACTTCTCCACTACTCATCGTATCGATTTCTTTTTTTGTCTTCACGATCGGCATTGGACATGCTAAACCTTTTACATCTAAAGTTTTTGCAATGTTCATTTTAACACTCTCTTTCTCTCATTTAATTTGATAGGTAAGTTATTCGTTTATGGCGTCACATGTTGAGTGGTAGGCTACTTGTCCTTAAGGTAGGCATAGTATATATCGCATTCCACTTATCGTACTGCGCAACGGTTAGGTCCGATTTCCATTTCCGTTAGTTCATCGATATCTGGTGTAATCTTCCCCATATTCACTTGACGAATTTCTTGGTATGCGTTTGGTTGTGGTGGTAAGTTGTCGGTTACCATTGAACGGAATACGTCTTCATCTTCCACATTCAATCCATGGTTTTCAGTAAATAATTCGCCTAAACGTTTTGCCACAGTTCCATCCTCATTTAACTCGTTAATCATCATGAAGTGTGCAGGTAAAACGATTAAATCTTCTGCTAAAGTACGATAACGAGCATATAATGTCTCACGTAAATCTCCTACCCAATCTTCTGCTAGACCAGCTAAATCTGGACGACCAATTGAATCAATAAATAAAATGTCACCTGTTAATAAATACTTTCCATCAATCACAAATGAAGTTGAACCAATTGTATGACCAGGTGAATAAAGTGCGCCTACTTCGATTTTTGATTCACCCAATTGTACGGTTAAACCATCTTCAAGTGGCGTATAGTCAAATACAACTTCTTCTGCATCTTTTGGTGGTAGGTAGTAAGTGGCACCCGTCTCACTCGCGATGTGACGTCCACCTGAAATGTGATCTGCGTGTAAATGTGTATCAAATACATGTTTAATTTTTACGCCTTTTTCTTCTGCAAATTTTGTAAATACATCTGTGAAGCGAACTGCATCAATAATCGCTGCTTCATCACCATTGATTGCCATATATGAAAGACAGCCTTTCCCTAAACGGACCAATTGATATAACTCGCCTCCATTAGTTAAATCGCCTACTTTAATCGGCTCAAGATACATTGACCAAGATTTCATACCGCCTTCAAGATAACCAACTGATCGACCTGCATCAGATAGCATCTCTGCTACCATGATGGATGAGCCTTCCTTTGCACAAACGACTAAAATGTCTTTGTCAGTTGGGATTTTTGGTAATATTGCTTCAACTCCATCTAAAAGCTCGAAGTATGGAATATTTAAATACTCGAATTTATGTCCTTCAATTTTCCAATCCTCAAAGGCATCTGCATTACGAACGTCTAAAATGAATAACTCTTGATTATCGATTACTTTTCGTGCAACCTGAGCCGCTGTCCACGCTGTTACTGCCATAACCACTACCCCCATAGGTATAATTTTATTTATTTTTTTCGTCCTAGCAGCTAAAGCCACTAGAACGAAAAGTAATGTCCGAAATAATTCATTTACAAACTAGCAAATGCTAATTATTAGAATGTTAATGTTGGTGCTGCATCTTTAGCAAATTCAAGGAATGTCACAGCGCCACCTACGTCTATACCATCAACAAAATCTTCTTTTGTTAACCCCATGACGTCCATTGTCATTTGACAAGCGATAAATTTCACACCAAGGTCTTGTGCCATTTCCACTAATTGTGGAATTGTAGGCACTTGTGCATTTTTAAATCCTTCTGCAAAATGTTCTTTTCCAGCTGGCATTTCAAGAGCATACATGCCTTGTTTGTGAATTAGATTTAACCCTTCAAATGTAAAGAAGATTTGTACTTCTTTTTCTGAAGCTGCTGCTGCTGTTGCGATATTAAATACTTTATATGCATCAAATAAACCACCATTTGCTGCGATTATTGCTACTTTGTTTGACATATTATTTTACCTCTTTCTCTAATTCGCCTTCGTAACCTGACATACCAGGTAAGACGTTATAAATGTTTGTAAAACCAGCTTGAGTTAATTGCCCGGCCGCTAAATCTGAACGTGTACCAGTACGGCAAATTACATAGATTGTTTCCTCTTTATTTAGTTCATTCATTCGATTTTCTAATTCACCCATTGGGATGGATTTTGCTCCCGGAATATGACCAAAAGCATATTCTGCTGTTTCACGAACGTCTAAAATTGTTGCGTTACTTGATAATGCTTCTTCAATTGTTGCAGTATTCTCGAAAGTTTTTTCAACTGCTGCACTTACCTCAAGGTTGCATTTGCGAATATAGTGAAATAAAACACCGTCTTCTTCAATCGTTCCAATATATTGATGACCAACTGTTTTCGCCCAAGCAGCAAGATCAGCTTTCGATCCTTTATCAGTTGCTTGTACTTCTAATACTTGTCCTTCTTCTACTGTTTGCATCGCTTTCTTTGTTTTAACAATCGGCATTGGACATGCTAAGCCTTTTGCATCTAATTGAACGTCTGAATGTATCACACGAAACCTCCACCCATACCGGTTAGGGTATATATTTTGTTAAAAAAATTTATTTTACTTCACCTTTCCACTCAAGCATACCTCCGGACATATTCGTTACATCATAGCCATGCGATTCTAAAAATGCAGTCGCTTGTCCACTACGGCCACCTGAACGGCAAACCATAATATACGGTGTTTTTTTATCTAGTTCATGCATGCGAAATTCTAATAAACCTAATGGAATATGTGTAATGCCAGGGATATGACCAGCTTCAACCTCTGCCACTTCACGTACATCGATTAAATGAAGTTTTTCACCTGTTTCTAATTTTGCACGTACTTCTTCTGGTAAAATGGTTTTCATCTATATTTCCTCCTAATAAGCACTCATGCCACCACGGACATTTATTATATTTTGATAGCCTAACTTTTTAAGTTGTTTACACGCTTGATTTGAACGCATACCACTTTGGCAAATCACAACAATTTCTTTATCCTTCGGTAATTTCGAAAAGTCAGAGCCTAGTGGAATATTTTTAAATTGCTTTAGATTGTTTGCTTTAAATTCACGTGGTGTACGAACATCTATAAAGACTTTATCTTGATCGTTAATGATTGTTTTTAGCTGCAGTGTTGAAATTGTTTTAATGCCCTTCGTTGGCATGATGCGCCATGCAACAAAAAGAACCACAACAGCAATAATAATCCATGTACTCATATTGCTTCATCTCCTAAATAAATTCGAATCTCTATCGTCCCGAAGTTTTCATCTATATACCCGTATAGGTATACCAACTTCAAAAAATAAAAAGCCTTATCGACTTTTTACTAACAAATCAACGGCTTGTTTCACCAATTGATCTCTTTCGTCTTTCGATTGTGTATCTGAAATACAATCGACTAAGTTTTCTGCCACAATGATTCCAATTGCTCGGTCCACTGCTGAGCGAACGGCACTTAATTGTGTTATGACATCTTTACAATCTTCGCCTTCTTCCATCATACGTAATACAGCATTTAGTTGACCATCTGCTTTTTTTAGCCGTATTTTTACCTTATCATCATATAGCATGAACGTTCACCCCTCCATAAGCTTTAACTACATCATAGTACCCTATGGGGTATATGTCAACTTTATTTATTCTCTTAAAACCTATTTTAAAAATGTAATGGGTAAGGATGTATAAATATAGTGGTCATCATTAGATTCATGAAGACACTTTTACCCCCAAATTTATTCACATTGGCCTTCAGAAGGCTTTAATCTTAATACCTAAGCAAAACAGGATTATTGCCTGTTGAACAAATAATAAATTCTTTTTAAATTCATACCCAACAAAGTATTCTGAAGAGATTACATCACTACTTACTTCTTCGTTTCTAAAAAATGGTGGACACGGGTTTAATATTGCATCTCGATTTGTTAATTTCATTCTTTCTAAAGTAATTTGATACTTGTTTATGTAACTTTCTGTTTTTAAATCCCTAGGCAAAGAGTCCGTTAAAACTATATCGCTTGCAGATAAAATAGGTTCTAGTTCCGTATGAAATTGATAATTTTTTGTATCAGGTCCTAATTCATACCCCTTTAAGCAAACTTGATTAAAT
>DATMFE010000242.1:0-3906 GCA_035556295.1 Ureibacillus sp. | reverse complement strand
AGTGAAGGAAATCTTTAGCGATCTCCATATTCCTGCCTATAATGAAAAAACACATAAAGGTGTACTTCGACATATTATGGCTCGCTATGGAAAACAAACAGGTGAATTAATGGTTGTTCTTGTTACAAGAACAGACAGTATCCCATTTGTAGAAACAGTAGTGAAAGAAATAATTGCACGTCTGCCGCATGTGAAGTCTATTGTTCATAATGTAAATTCGAAGAAAACGAACGTCATTTTAGGAGAAAAAATGAATAGTCTCTGGGGAAGTGAAGTGATTTATGACTTTATTGGCGATGTAAAGTTTGCCATCTCCGCTAAATCATTTTACCAAGTGAACCCAGACCAAACGAAGGTACTTTATGAAAAAGCATTAGAATACGCAGGGCTGACAGGTGAAGAGACGGTCATTGATGCATATTGCGGAATCGGCACGATTTCACTGTTTTTAGCTCAAAAAGCGAAAAAAGTGTTCGGTGTTGAAATTGTTCCAGAAGCAATTGAAGATGCACGCCGTAATGCGCAATTGAATGAAATCACAAACGCAGAATTTGCGGTCGGTGCAGCGGAAACGGTGATTACCGATTGGTATAAAGCAGGAAATACGGCCGATGTGTTAGTCGTCGACCCACCGCGTAAAGGCTGTGACGAATCTTTATTAAACACGATTATAGACATGAAACCGAAGAAAGTCGTTTATGTTTCATGTAATCCAGGAACGCTGGCAAGAGACTTACGGATCCTTGAAGATGGCGGTTATAAAACAACGGATTTACAACCAGTAGATATGTTCCCGATGACGACGCATGTGGAGTGTGTCGCGAAGCTGGAACTTGTGTCACAGTGACTTATTTATTTGTGGATAAACTGTGTATAGTTTGTCTTAGATAAATTTAAAAACTTTGTCGAGAGTTATTTTTACATATTTCAACTTTTTAGAAGTGATGTAAAGGGATTGGAAAGTAAAACTTATAAACAAAATGTCCCGCAGTTTATTAATAACCAAGAATGTCAATGGGATGCAAATAAAATGATGCTTAGCTCATGTCAGACCTTTCTTCCAACTATTTGGATAGTTTAGGTCATTATGAGTAAGCATCCTTCTTTTTTATAAATATTAAGCCCCTTTTTTTGTGGCCATTATTTTACGTTGTTGTTGCTTTGCAAATAATTGGTCGATAATAGGATTGGCTTTGTTTTTAATATTTTTAACGAAAAATGGATTTAGTGCAACGGTCACTACGACATTTGCTAATAATCCCCAGAATCCTTCGTATATACCAAAAGTAGTTCCGGTTGCATACACCGTAAAGGTGACAATGAGTCCGACAATCAAACCGATAATGGTTGCCTCTTTTGTTTGGTTTTTCCAGTATAAACTGAAGACAATGGCTGGAAAGATTTGAACCATTCCAGAAACACCTAATAACTGTAAAGAGACGAGTGCTGATGGGAAAACCATCCCAAAGACTAAAGCAAGTCCAATAACAACAAATACCATTGAACGAGTAATCATCGTTAATTTTGCAGGTGTAACCTTTGGATTAATTAAATCGCGGTATATGTTATTGGCAAACAGGTTAGAAGCACCAATTGCCATGATGGAACAAGGAATAAGAGATGCTAGTGCAATGGTTGCGAATGATAACCCTTGAATGACACCACCATAAGACATCTGAATTAAATTTAAAAGTGCGAAACGTGGATCGCTTCCTTCTGGTAGTACATGAAATGCAACAAAACCAAGGAAAATAACAAGAATTAACACAACATTATATAATGGCAAAAAGATAGCATTTTTTCGAAGCGCATCAGCACTTTTTGCAGTAAATACGCCTGTTGCAGCATGTGCCCACATAAATAAGGCTAGACCAGAAACTAAGGATGCTGTGAGAAACCATGGAATACCTTTTGGTCCTGTTGTAGGGATTGTTAATAGTTGAGGCGATTCAACAACGAGTTTATCTATCATTGATCCCCAGCTTCCAAAATGCATGATTGGAAGAGAAGCAACTAAGAATAACATAATGACCCAAACTAAAATATCTTTAATAATGGCTGTATAGGTAGGTCCTTTAATTCCGCTAAAGAATGTATAAAGTGCAACTAAAAAGAAAGATACGATAACAACAAATTTAACATTGATAAAACCTGTCCCAGCTACTGTTAGTGTATCTTGAATTCCAGCTAACTGTAAATCAATATAAGGGATAAGCATTAATACACCAACAATGGCAATTAGAAAGGATAAAAATTTACTACCAAACCTAATCTTTGCATAATCGGCTAGCGTAGTTATTTTATGGTCTTTAGAAAATTTCCATAGCTTTGGTAGAAAGAAAAAAGAAATAAAGAAAGCAATAATGGTATAAGGAATAGCAAATAATGCAAGACTTCCCCCTGAATAGGCTGTACTGGTTAACCCTAAGAATGTATATGCTGTATATAAATCCGCACCGATTAAGAGCCAAATTAGCAATGGCCCAAATCGTCTACCACCAACTGACCACTCTTCAACGGAGCTTCTATTTGACTTATCTCGTCCCGCTAAAAATCCGATTAATACGACTACCAATACAATGGTACTTGTGATTAACAAAGCTGTTAAATTTCCTTGCATTATTCAATACTCCCTTCTGACTTTTGCAATCGATAAATGATATAAGTGCATATAGGTGTGATAATCATCCCTAAAAATAACCAAAAAGATAAAAATGGCAATCCGAAAATAATTGGATGAATTCGGTTAACAAATGGGATTGCTACTAGCATAATTACAAAAGGTAAAACGGTTAATAAATAGATCAGAAACTTTTTGTTCATATGTACCTCCTAGTTTTAGAAATATATTATTTTATTCGAATAATATGAGTTTATTTATAATAACAGCAATGCTTTGTATAAACAATAGAATTTTCTGAATAAATCAAAAAAATCATTATATTTGAAAACTTTGCGGATAAAAATTTCTGCAGATCCCTGGTTAGTAATTAATGTTAAAGTTTTGCGGAGTGAAGGGGATAAACAATATTACCTACAGTTTATTAACAATTGATAATTTCGCTAGAAAACTGGAGATAATTTACTAATATTATTTTTATTAAAAATATTTCAAAAAAATGTTTTTTTATGTATAATCTTTTTTGTAAGCGCTTTCTATTATAGGCGATTACTAATCGAGATTTTATGTACTAACTATTAAAGAAAAGGTAAATTGTATGAAAAGCAATAAGGGACAATTAATCTGATATAGAGGAGGATGCGAAAATATTACTTTAATATTATTACAACGAAAATATAATCAGAATTTATATTTATCTTTATATTGAAGTAATTTAATATTTTACCAATTATTTATATTTATGGTAGTATTGTAATAAATTGTTTTAATAGTGTTAAAAACTAAAATAGGGGTGGTTTGAATGAAGAAATTTAGTTTATTATGTTTGTTCTTGGTTCTTTCTTTCCTTGTCGCTGCTTGTGGATCCAATGATACGGCAAGTGATAAAGAGAAAGGTGAAGCAGAAAAAAGCGAAAAAGTATATAAAGTTGGTGTAGACACAACTTATCCTCCATTTGAATTTAAAGAAGGAAATGAGTATAAGGGTATCGATATTGACTTAATTAATGCTATTGCGGAAAATCAAGGCTTTAAGATTGAACTTTCGCCAATGGACTTTGGTGGAATTATCCCAGCGATGCAAGCTAATCAGCTTGATGTAGCTATTGCAGGTATGAGTATTACCGATGAGAGAAAAAAAATCGTAGATTTCTCAGAACCATATTTTGATGCAGGAGTAACAGTAGTTGTAGGAAAGGATAATACAACTATTAAATCCGTTGATGATTTGAAGGGGAAAACGGTTGCAGTTAAGAAAGGAACAACAGGCGCTAAATATGCACAAG
>DATMFE010000241.1:0-4998 GCA_035556295.1 Ureibacillus sp. | reverse complement strand
TTATTATTATAGTTGGTTAATTGCTGTACAAAATGTGGCACTGCTCTTTGCTCCTTTGTTGGCGTTAACGGTGAGTAAAGTAAGTTTGTACGTCCCTTTGTTATGCGGTGCCGTTTTATTAGTGGCAGCAATCATTTCCATAACAATTCATAACAAACCAGTAGTGTTTTATAAGAAGGTAAAGGAGAATGAAGGATGAAGATTGTAGAAACGGATCTATCCAAGTTTACGAAACAATCATGGGAAAAAGTGAATCAACAACTGCTTGCAAAAATGCTTCAAGAGTTTATGTATGAACATATTATTGAACCAACGAAAATACAAAAATTACCACATGATACCTTGTATCAATGGAAAGATAAGAAAGGAGTAACTTATACGTACCAAGCAAAAGAAAGGCTATTTGATAGCTATCATGTTATAGCGAATACGATAAAAGTAACATTTGGAAACCAAGAGATCACAGTTTCTAAAGCGCTGCAGTTACTAATCGGATTGTCCGAAGAAGAAGGAATGACAAGCTCTACAGCAGGACATTTAGCGAAAGAATATTTTCATACGTTAGTCGCTGATTTATATTTGCAAAATCAAAAATCGGCAGATGAGCTTTCTACAATGGATTACGCTGAATTGGAAGGGGAGATGACGGGGCATCCGTGGATTACATATAATAAAGGAAGAATTGGTTTTGGATTTGATGACTATGTGAGATTTGCTCCAGAACAAAAAAATCCTATTCAACTCTCATGGATTGCTGTTGCTAAACAAGTGTGTTCATTTCATTCAGTAGCCGCGTTGTCATTTGAAAAAATGATAAATCAAGAACTGAGCGAAGCCACACTGAAATCGTTCGCTGATAGATTGAAAGAACGCCACCTAACATGTAGTGATTATTATTATTTACCTGTTCATGAATGGCAATGGTTAAATGTCATCGTTCCCCTCTTTGCGGAGTATATTGCTAATGACTTTATCGTTCCGCTTGGAGAAGGTGAAGACAACTATTTACCACAGCAGTCTATTCGAACATTTGTAAATACGACTCATCCAGAAAAATTTCATGTAAAGCTTCCGATGAGTATATTAAATACACTTGTTTATCGAGGGTTGCCTAGTGAACGCTGCGTTATAGCCCCTCAAGTAACGGAATACATTAAAGGCATTCGAGATCAAGATACTTTTTTAAGAGATACGTGTAAGATAGGACTACTCGGTGAAGTGGCAACGTTAAACGTAAATCACCCTACGTTTACCAATATTCAAAATGCCCCTTATCAATATTTAGAAATGCTTGGCGTGGTATGGAGAGAAAGTGTCTACGAAGAGTTAGAAGCAGGAGAACAAGCCCTTACATTAGCTGCTTTATTACATCTCGATTATTCAGGGAAGGCGCTTGTGTCAACCTATATCCAAAAATCCGGCTTGACACCGAGAGAATGGATTTCTGCATTAATGAATGCTATATTACCTCCGCTATTGCATTATTTATATCAATATGGAACAGTATTCTCACCGCATGGTCAAAATACTGTGCTTGTATTAAACAATTTTAAACCTGTTCGAATTATTATGAAAGACTTTGTAGATGATGTGAATATCAGTAACCAACCGTTTGATGAGTTACAATCATTATCTCAAGAGTTAAAAACTGTATTAAGAAGTGAGGAACCAGAAGGGTTAACGCAGTTTATTTTAACCGGTTTATTTATTTGTCATTTCCGTTATTTAGCAACGATTTTAGAAGAGCATGAAGAGGTTACGGAACAAGAGTTTTGGAGTATGGTGCGTAATGAAATTTTGCATTATCAATCACAATATCCGCATCTGCATGATCGATTTAAACTATTTGACTTATTGCGTCCTAGAGTGACGAAATTAACATTAAACCGAAATCGCATGTTTGATTACGGATACGCAGATGACGGAGACCGTCCGCATGCAAGTGAATATGGAACAGTAAGAAATGCACTACATGAGGTTTGTGCATTGACAAAATAATCCTATCATTTGAATATTTTCAATTTAATAGATTAGCTGTTAGTTTGCTAGAAAAGAATATAACTCACTAAATAACTAATTTTCTTTATCTATTACTTGTTTTACAAATATACTAACATTAGTAGCACAAACCATGGCCATGGTTTGTGCTACTATTTTTTTATAGTAGAAGTGAAGGAAGGATATAAAAAGGTAAATAAAATGCCCAACAAGTTCGTTAAATCAACATTTGTAAAAAATGTAATATAAAAAGCTCTATTATCACAGTGAACGCTTGAATAAGAGTTTGATAAGAAGTTCTAAAAGACTATACAAAATAATTAGAAGAAGCCAAATTCACTAGATGGATTTAGCTCTTTTTCCTTATAAAAAGTAAGAAACATTTTAAATGTGTTGACAGAAGTAATTAATAATTCTATTATTTCAATTGTAAACTAATTATAAAAAATGGGTTACAATAGAATGGCATATGGTTATAGGGTCGTAAGTATGCAAGAGGGAAAGTATTCTAGTATTAGAATGAAAGCTAGCTTAGAAGGGGGAAGAATACTAGCAATCGGTAATCTAATCTCATAGGAACCATTTTCTCGAAATGATGGAGTTGGCTTGTATATTCAATAAAACCTTACGGAAATAACCTTTTTACAAGAAACGCGTTTACCCAAATATAGATGGGTCGCTAAAAATAAGATGATTATATTGGAGGCATAACATAATATGACAAACGATATAAAACAAAAGTTAGAAGTTCCGAACATAACACCATTTTCACTTTCTTCTCCTGAGTTTCTAAGAAACCCTTACCCTATTTATGATAATTTACGTTCTAATAATCCTATTTATAGGGGGAATTCATTTAAATATCCGGGTTGGTATATAACTGGCTATGAAGAGGCTGTAGCAATTCTTAAAGATCATATAAATTTTAAAAATCGTACCCCGCTGCCTCAGACATCGAAAAAATATGAACATCTTAAAAATATCCAGAACGATATGATGCTTTTTAAGAATCAACATGACCATAAACGTTTACGCATGTTGGTTAGTAAAGTATTTAGTCCAAGTGTTGTGGAAGAATATCGTCCTTATATAGAAGAAACGGTTAATGACTTACTGAATAAGGTGCAAAATAAGAGACAAATGGATATTGTTACAGATTTTGCATTTCCTTTAGCTAGTCTCATTATAGCTAAAATATTAGGAGTACCATCAGAAGAGCGCAATCAATTCAGAGAATGGGCTGTTAGCTTAATTGAAACAATTGATTTTACTCGGACAAGAGGGACGTTAGTAAATGGAAACGATACAACGATGCTGTTAATCGTTTATTTTAAAAAGCTAATCAAAAAACGGAAGCAAGCCCCTCAAGATGATCTTATTAGCATGTTAATAAGGGAGGAACAACATGGTGACAGGTTAACAGATGAAGAATTACTCGCAACATGTATTTTACTTGTTATTGCTGGACATGAGACAACAGTAAACCTCATTAGCAATTCGATTCTAACCTTATTGAATCACCCAGAGCAATTAAGGATGTTAAAGGAAAATCCATTACTGATTAAAACAGCAGTTGAGGAATTTTTACGCTATGAAAGCCCAACACAGATGACAGCTCGTATTGCATTAGAAGATATTGAACTGAATGGAGTCACCATTAAAAAAGGCGAGCAAGTATACATAATGTTAGGAGCAGCGAATCGTGATCCGAAAAAATTCGTTGAACCCAATGTGCTCGATATCACTAGAAACTTGAATCCTCATCTTGCATTTGGATATGGAATTCACTTTTGTTTAGGCTCATCATTAGCACGTCTTGAAGCACAAATAGCTATTCAAACACTCCTGCAACAAATGAATCATCTCCAATTAGCTACGTCTGACCTACAATGGAGAAAACTAATTGGTTTTAGATCACTAAAAGAACTGCTGGTCACTTTTAATTAAGTTAGATTTACTTCAATATTGAAAAGAATAGAGTAGGAGGATCTTTCTGCTGTTTGTCAGACTGTGTCACAGTATAGGCTTGTTCTTAACTGTCTACACATGTGAAAGTTAATTACGTATTGATTCTAAAAAAGCTTTTAGTAAACTCAAAAAATTGAATTAAAAGTAAATAAATGAATCATTAAACTAACTAAATTTTTATAGGAATTGATAGGAAGATAGGGCATATTACCACATTCCATATAAAAACAGCAAAAGGACTTTCCAAATAAGCTCCGAGTTTAGGAATCAAATCTTTAAAAATAGTAGCACAAATCATTAACTTGGTTTGTGCTACTATTTTTAATATAGGACTTTGTTAAACAATATTGTTGATAACACGATTTTTGGCTTATTTTCACCCTAGCTTCAAGCGTTTCATGAAGCCAGAGCAACCTTTCAGTAGAGATGAAAGGTGTGTGTGACCAACGCTCTCACATAAATGAACTAACAATCAACAGCATCATACAATATAGAGTCTTAATTTAAAAAGATAACAATAAAAATTTAAAAAGATAACAATAAAAATTCGCAAATATAAAAGATAATCTGCAAGGTATGTTAAATCAACTTGATGATTATAGATGCTTGTAGAAAAAAGGTTCTTGGGATTATTCCTTAGAGCCTTTTGATATTTAAATAAGCGTTTTACCCTCAACGATGGTTAGTGATAATCGATTTGTTTGTATGACTAAATGAGTAACCTTCTAATTTTATACTACATACATGATGTATAACGAATCCTCTTAACATGAATCTCCCTTATGGTATAAAAAGAAATTCAGTTTAGGATAAAACAAATGAATAGCAAAATTGCTGAATTTGTTATCTTAATTATCGAATAGTGTCTATTCTGCGCACTTTTTGTGCATTTTTTGTAATGTATTTGTTATATGAATCAAATACGGGTGTTACTTTAACGTGGTAATATGTGAAAAAAGAGGGTTCGGGGGAAAGAATATGAAAAAAATTATCGCAGCATTTGTTGTGACAGGGTTGATGCTTTCAAACCCA
>DATMFE010000240.1:0-28345 GCA_035556295.1 Ureibacillus sp. | reverse complement strand
CACACCTTTAACTTTCATGACCGCAGCATACGCCCAATGTGTTGATGGAATATCATTGAATCCATTTTTGGCAGGAGTTCCGTTTAAATTTCTCGAAAGCATTATTGCCATTTGAGCACGTGTTACCGGTGCGTTTGGTTGAAATTCCTTTCCATTTCCTATTACATACGGTTTATGTGCGGAAGTTAGTTCTTCACCATTCCAACCTTCTAAATATACAATCGTAAACTTACTGAATTTATTTACGCCGAACTCTAAACCTACTGTACCATCTTGCATTTCTATGACTTTGCCTTTAATCAATTCCTTTGAGCCGTCACTGTGCTCGATATATACTCCTAGGCTGCTTAAGATTTTTTGACGTTCAGTTGGATTTGTCGGTAAGCTCGCTTTTAATGGAAGGACGATTGAAACTTGTCTACTTTGCATGTTTGTTTCGATTTCCATTGGTAGCCCTAAAACTTGAACAGTATTATTTCCATATTTTTGATTCAACGTTTCTTTTTTAGCTCGATCTTCTAATTGCTTCTTTTCACTTTCCGATTTGATTGGGACAATTCGGAAATATAAATCTTGATTAAAATTATTAATTGATGTTGATGGAATCGAGATCACCGCATTTGTTGTAACGATTTCAAGTTTGATACTTCCTTTGTTTAATTCGTCCAAAGCTACTTTTGGTACTTCTACTAATACTTCTGATACTTTATCTTCAGTATCTGGAATCACAATACGTGCAGTTGATACACCTTGTTTCTTAGCTTTTAACACTGTTTCTTTTGCAAGACTCTCCGTCATTACAACTTTGTCTTTAATAATTCCTTCTAGCCCTGTAGAACGCGTAATAGATATTTTCGTTAAGTTTGAACCATCATTTCCCTCAACATCTACAACAACTTGTTCTGTCGTTGGTTGTGATGGTATTTCTAAATTCGTTTTAAAGTTCACCTCAGTGTTTAAACCTGCTGGTGTATGACCATTAACTTTTACTCTTACTAATACAGAAACATTTCCATTGAATGTAGGATTGTCATAGTCTTTCCACGTAGCTCCATTGTCCGTTGAATATTCCATTGTACTATCTGCACCAATAAGTTTATTTGTTGAATCATTAGCTGTTACATTTGGCGCTGGCGGTTGAGCCGTTGTATTGCTTATTGTTACAGTTAGCGTAAGAGAATAGGTTGGATTAAAATTAAACACTAAACTTGCAGTGCCATCATTCTGCTTTTCCAAGTACTCTTTATTAATTATCACTGTATCTCCAGAGGTAACAGTATAATCCTCACCTTCAATTAAGATTTCATTGTTATTTTGAATACTATTAAGGCTACTTCCATTTAATATAATATTTACTTCTAGATCAGCTTGTTCCTCGATTTTTTTATCAAAGTTAACATTATATAAACTTAGAGTTGGTTGAGTCACTCTGACTTTTGCAACATGACTTGTTGCTATTGCTGTTTGTTGTCCGGTTGCACTGCGATCTGTATTCGTAATCACTACGTAATAGTACTTAGTTCCTTCTGTACCTGTGGGCGGTGTGTATGTTGCACTTGTCGCCCCTGGAATCATCGATCCACTTGTTGTACTATTCGTTGTATTGCTATACCACTGATAACTTAATGTTTCGCCTCCACTTGCTGCTACACTTAGTGTTGCTGGAATTCCTACGTCAACGGTTTGGTCTGTTGGTTGCGTGTCAATTCTTGGTATCGCTGCATGTGTTAATGCGTTCACTTGTACTTTCGCTGCACGACTTGTTGCTGTTGCTGTTTGTTGTCCGGTTGCACTGCGATCTGTATTCATAATTACTACGTAATAGTACGTCGTTTCTGCAATTCCTGTAGGCGGTGAGTATATTGCACTTGTCGCCCCTGGAATTAGCGTTCCACCTGTTGTACTGTTCATTGTATTGCTATACCATTGATAGCTTATTGTTTCGCCTCCACTTGCCTCTACACTTAGTGTTGCCGAATCTCCTACATTGACCGTTTGATTTGTTGGTTGACTGACAATGCTTGGTACCGCTGCATGTGTTAATGCGTTCACTTGTACATCCGCTGCACGACTAGTTACTGTTGCTGTTTGTTGTCCTGTTGCACTGCGATCTGTATTCGTAATTACTACATAATAGTACGTCGTTCCTGCTGTTCCTGTTGGTGGCATGTATATTGCACTTGTCGCCCCTGGAATTAGCGTTCCACCTGTTGCACTGTTCGTAGTATTGCTATACCACTGATAGCTTAACAACACGCCACCACTTGCCTCTACACTTAGTGTTGCCGAATCTCCTACATTGACCGTTTGATTTGTTGGTTGACTGACAATGCTTGGTACCGCTGCATGTGTTAATGCGTTCACTTGTACATTCGCCACACGACTAGTTACTGTTGCAATTTGTTGTCCTGTTGCACTGCGATCTGTATTCGTAATTACTACATAATAGTACGTCTTTCCTGCTGTTCCTGTTGATGGCATGTATATTGCACTTGTCGCCCCTGGAATTAGCGTTCCACCTGTTGCACTGTTCGTTGTATTGCTATACCATTGATAGCTTAATGTTTCGCCTCCACTTGCCGCTACACTTAGTGTTGCCGGAAATCCTACGATGACCGTTTGGTCTGTTGGCTGCGTGTTAATGATTGGTATTGCTGCATATGTTAAGCTTTTCGTCCTTACTTGTACTATCTGGTAAACACTCTTATTTCCAGTAGCGTCCTTAACAAGGATATTGAAAAAGTATGCAGTATCTGGAGATAAGCCTGTAACATTAAATGTTTCAATATTTTTTGATACATATAACGGGCTAATGCCACTGGATTCAATATTTCTAACAGTATCAATATTGTTAGTAGTAGATTGATAGATTTGATACTCTAAATCACTTTGTACAGTTTTATCATCTGTAGCCTTTGTCCAATTTAAAGTCAAACCGGAAGTGTTAATATTAGAAATAGTAATATTACCATTGTTTCCTGTAGATGGTGCATTATCAACATTAACTACTAATATAGTAATAGTAATTGGTCCTGTAGATGGAGAAGTTTTCTCACCACTTAAGCTACAATACGATTGCCAACTTACTTGGAAAGAGTAAATCCCTGCTTTATCAGATTTGAACTTTATTGTAACGTCTCCATTGTCAAGCATACTTTTGCTGTAAACAAAACCTGGCTGTACGCTATTAATCGCTGAACCTATTCCTAATTGACTATCACTATTAGGGATTGAATCAAAATAAAGACAGGAGTAATCTTCTTTATGCTGCAAATCATTTGGAGTTAAAGTAACCTCTTCACCCATATTAACTGTCTTCGAATAAACTTGGGATGCAAAATTGTCTGTACTTGCACTTACTTTTTGAAATGAGAATTGAGAAATTGTAGAAAAATACATACTAATAATTAACAATAATATTAAACTTTTATTGATAGTACTTTTAGTATTCATATCAATGCTCCTCTAAATTAATGTGTTTTAAATTGTATAAATTAATTTATTATTCACCTTCTCTACTTCAAACGAAAGCATGATTAATTTCCACTTCAATAAAACTTTTTTCTTATGTATTTATAATTAAGACCTTTAATAACCGATAAGAATAAAGGCTTATTAAAAAACACAACTAATAGGTTAAATATATTAAATTTATCAGAATCTAAATAAGTATAATATCTATGATTCTTATTAACAATATTTACTTTTAAACTAATAAAATTGTATTTTTGTAAGATAATTTCATTAAACTTATAAATAAAAAACCGTTATACATAACAATAGTAGAAAGGTTATATGAATATAATAGTTATTTTTTTATAAAAAACTTCAAAATACAATCACACATCATCTTTAGAAATTAATTATTTCCTTAAAGTTGTATAAATACTTACGCTTACTTAGTGAGTGTTGCTATGTACTCATCCACAGTGGAGTTTCACCACTTAGATCATTGCCATACCTGCACAAAAAAAAGCATCAAAATCGATGCTTTTAATTCATTACCCATTTATCTTTCATGAACATAATTCTTCCAATTACAAATGCAATCACCATGAATAATAGGTTGCTTCCTATTACAATTCCTAGATGTGGGAAGTTCACTACGCCAAAGCTTAGTTCTTTTAATATTGAAAAGATATTCATAATTGGAATGAAGAAGTGCTGGAAGGTCATTTCATTCACCCCAATGCCTGACATCAACATTGCTGGAAACATTGCAATCATCATAACTGGTGTGCTGTAACTTTGTGACTCTTTAATTGTTTTCCCCATAAGACTAGTAATCATAAGTAACGCTGCAATAAACATTGCATAGATAATTGAAATGAAGATGGCAGCACCAAGAATCCAATACATATTTTCTCCAAATGATACTGCTGCTTTCAAGTTCTCTGTGAAAAACATAATTTCTAATGCCACAACTACCATTGTAATAATACCCGTAATTGCTCCTATCGATGCAATCGTCATCCATTTCGCGAATAGAAGCGTCAAGCGATTAACAGGTGTCATTAATAAAGCTTCCATTGTTTTCTTCTCTTTTTCACCAGCAAATAAATCAGATGCAGAAGGGCCAGCACCAATTCCAATTGCTAATGCTAATATCATCGGAATCAGTAAAGCGATTAATTGGACTCCATCGTTCTCTTCCGTTAACTCCTGTTGTTCAACCTCAAAAGGATGCACAAGATTTTCTGATATCCCCTCACCTTTTAAGCGTTCAGATACAATCGAAAGTTTATAGTTTTCTAAAGCATTTGTCACTAAACTCATAAGTTGTGAAGATTTTTGGCTAAAGGAATCCCCAATCAGCGTAACCTTTGCTTCTTCACCTTGTTGAACAGTTTCCATGAAATTCGTGCTTAAAATAATCGCTGCTTGTGCATCGCCCACACTTAAAGTAGCTTCAGGGTCCGCAGACTTTACTAGTTCAATATTTTCATTTCCTGCAAATAGCGCTTCTTCTGAAGAACTAATCGTATCATTTATTGCAAGTTTAAACGTTGCGTCTGATCCATCTGAAGCCATACTTTCGTAAAAGAGGACAAGTCCTGTCATCATCACAATCGGTAATAATACAGTTAAAAATAACGTTCGACGGTCGCGGAAGCTGTCTTTCATTTCCTTTTTATATATATTGCTTAGCATATTGTTGGTTCCCCCTTACTAATTTACTCATAAAAATGTAATTCAAATCGCGGCTACCTTCTTCTTTATATAGATCCTCTAATGACCCGTGATGAACAAGTTCCCCTTTATGCATCATCGCAACCGTGTCACAAAGCATCGTCACTTCTTCCATAATGTGACTAGAGAAAATGATTGTTTTTCCCTCGCGTTTAAGTTGGTGGACAAGCTGGCGAAACACGTTTGATGAAGTAATATCCAATCCTGTTGTCGGTTCATCAAAGAGAATAATTTCTGGATTATGGATAAGAGTACGAGCAATGGCCACCTTTTGGCGCATCCCCTTTGAAAATCCACCAACCTTACGATTCAAGTAATCTTTCATTCCAAACATCTTCGCTAATTCATCGATTCGTATTTTTGTTTCATGTTTACTTAGACCATAAAGCTTGGCGAAATATTCTAGATTCTCACGTGCAGTAAGACGATTATATAGACCTGTTTCACCACCAAATAACACACCAATCTTCTTTTTCACTTCTTCCGAATTTTTCAACGTGTCATTGCCGGCAACCCTAACAGATCCTTCTGTAGGTGTTAATAGCGTTGCAATTGTACGTAGCAAAGTAGTTTTGCCAGCACCGTTTTCTCCAAGTAAACCAAGAACTTCGCCTTTTTCAATGGTGAAAGATACATGTTTAAGTGCCGTTATATAAACTTTTTTATCCTGAAATTTCTTCGTTACCTCACGAATTTCTATCATAATTTACACCTCGTTTTTCGTTTTCTCATTTCTTGGTTTTATCATACAAACAATTCCAACGGGAGTCTCTAGATATGTCGTGAATAGTCCGTTTGATGTCGTGAATATGTCTTTTACACACCTATATATGGTAAAATGAAGCTACCATACCAATTATTAGTACAGGGGGAAACTATGAAAGTTGGTCTTGTCGATGATCGATTCATTGATTTAGATAAATTAAATGGCATTGTCGCCAGTATTCCAAATATGGAAATTGTCTTTTCGACTCAAAATGCCGAAGAAGCCTATGAATATATTAAAAAGAAATCCGTTGATTTATTGATTGCTGATATCGAGATGCCAAATCTTTCTGGTTATGAATTGGCCGATATTATTCATTCACACGCTTTAGATATTTCGGTAATATTCGTAACAGCTAATAGTGGGTTTGCGGTTCATGCCTTTGAATTGAATGTTCACGATTACATTATGAAACCCTATCCTAAAGAGCGATTGATTAAAAGCTTAGAACGGCTAATGGCGAAATCGAACGAATCCGAAATTGCGGGACGTCTTTATTTGAAACAAAAAAACGACATCCACATTGTTCAAAAGAAGGATATCGTTTTTATCGAACGGTCTGGACGTTCTACTTTGATATACACAAAATCTGGACCTATCAAAACGTATCAAACGCTAAATGAACTTGAAGGAGAGTTACGAGAACGTGATTTCTTACGCTCCCATCGCTCCTTCATCATTAACATTCATTATGTTAAAAACTTTTCTCTCTACGCCAAAAACTCTTACATTGTTACTTTTGATGGGATGGAAGAAACGGCGATGATAACAAAAGAAAAAGTCGAATTCCTACAAGAGCATTATTTTTAGAAGGGTGAATAGATTTGGACCAACTATATTATTATTGGATCATCATTGGCCTACTCGGGTTTGTTCTCTTGATAGTTTGGCTAGACCGAATTCGTATTAGGAAAAGGCTTGAGGAAAGTAACCGACAGATTACGAATTACGAGGAACAATTAAATCAGATGAACGAAACATTTAGCGTTGTTCGGAGTGAAAGGCACGATTTTCTCAAGCATATTTCAGCAATGCATTTTATGTTGGAACACAATCAGACAAATGAGGCGAAGAATTACTTAAATCAATTAGTGGATAGCTATGAGGAAACCAATCTATCGATTAAAGGGGAAAGCGGGGTTGTTGCGGGCATTTTACATCAATCCTATGTTCGCGGTAAGAAAAATGGAATTGATGTCATCTATGACTTAGATTTGCCGCTCTCCAGTCTCCCCTTGACTCACCAGAAAATTGTAGAGTTAGTCGGTAATTTACTTTCTAATAGTTTAGATGCTTGCGAGGAATGGCAAAAGAGACGAGAAAAGGCATCTAGTGTAACGTTAGAGTTTTATAAACGAAGCGGATTATTTATACTTCTATGTAAAAACAACAGCCTACCGATTCCTGCCCCAATCTTAGATGAACTATTCCATACCGAAGGACATACAACTAAAGACGGCTCTCACCAAGGACTTGGTACTAAAATCATTAAAGATATTGTAGATGACTATCATGGCTTCTTAGACTTTGTACATAAAAACGAAGAGTTTGAAGTGAAGATCAAAATTCCAGCATTTAAATAAAAACGTAAGAATCAGTTAAGCATATTTAACAATTTTCTGTTCATACACTCCCCTTTTAGTGGAGAGAATTTTTAAAATTTATTTATGAAAGTGGGAAAATTTCTTGTTGATCGCATTGATAGTATTGGCAAGTTTACTTTTATTAGGTTTACTATATGAACAAGTTTCGCGGCGGAAAGATGCAAGAAGACCCCTTCCTGGAAATATATCCAGTATCTAAAGAAAGGTGCCCGGTTGCATACAGTTCTGTACATCCAGAATTGATTATGCACCAGGCACCTTTTATATCATATTTTCGTTAGCACAATCCCAAGTATTGCTGTTAAGACGCCAAAAGCCTGATACAATTTCAGCCTTTCTTTATATAACCAACAGCTACCTAAAACAACAACTAAACAACTTAAGCTTACGATTGGGAAGACGATACTTGCTACACCTGTATTCAGAGCAAAAAAGTAGCTACTATAACCTACCACACTTATACAGCCAATGACTAAACCTAGTTTCGGTTCAGTAGGCTGCCATTTTTCTTTTGTAATAATGCTATTCAATATTAAATACGATGCGCCACCTGCATACATACAAACAAGTGTATTAATTGAATCGATATTTAAATAGGAAGATGTCTTCATCAACACACCCAACACACCAAATGATCCAATCGATAATAAGATATGGAGCATCCACGGTTTATAATCTATTTTTACCCCGCCACTTCCTGGCGTAAATTGAATCATTGCAGCGGAGGCAAGTATGACAATAATACCTAGCCATTGAATTAATGTAATATGCTCATGGAAAATTAATGCCGCGCTTAGAATAGGAATGACTGTGTTCGTACTAATTAACGGCGATGTGATGCTTCCCGGCCCTTTCTCAAAGGCCTTTGCCATTTGAATATTGCCATTCGCATTTAAAATTCCGATGACTGCACCAAGTACAATCGTTACACCATTAAAAGATGCAAATTCTTTTAGTAACCCATAGCCAAACATGATAAAAAACGCAGTAAGATTGAAGAAAAACTGCATATGTACTTTGGAAAGTCCTGTTCCTGAAGTGGCCTTAAATATCATATTATTGATGCCAAAACAAAACATCGTCAAAATTGCTGCGAAAATCCACATTTCAATCCTTCTCTCATATTAATAGAGTAATTTTAATATAGATTTCTAGCAATTCAAGTGTTTTTTCAATTTTCATAAAAACTCTACAAATACTAGGATAAGCTAGTCAAAATCTACTTAGTTCGTTATGCAAGAATTAAGAAAAGTAGGACAAGCTATCTCCTCTTCCTATTTGAAAAATTCTTCGTAGTTAAATGTTCAAACAACTAACGTCCATATGATACCTCCCTCCGCTATCCTACAAATGAATAAAATAGAATCCAATTGGAAAATAATGAGTAAGTGAAGGTTCTTCACAAATGACTAAAAGGATGTTAGCGATGAGAAAAATAGTTGTTGGACTACCTGCTTACAATGAGGAATCAGCTCTTCCTAAATTATTAGATAAATTAGTCGTATTAGAAAACCATTTTAAGGAGAATTTTCATATAGTCGTTGTTAATGATGGAAGTACAGACGGAACAAGAGAAACTCTTCAGCAATACGAAAAAAAATATCCCTTTCTTCACGCCATTCATCATCCCGTCAACAAAGGGCTTGGAGAAGGAATGAAAACATTATTCCACTACGTTTTGGCACACTTCAATCATCACGATATTCTTGTTACCTTAGATGCGGACAATACACACAACCCCAATATCATTCCAGATCTCGTCTCTAAACTCGATCGTGACCAGCTTGATGTTGTCATTGCCTCCAGATTTGTAAATGGTGGAGAAGAAAAAGGTCTTTCATTATCTAGAAAATTTTATAGTCGTGGAGCCAAACTATTCTTTATGTTGTTTTTCCCAATCTCCAACGTCAGAGATTACTCTTGTGGATACCGTGCGTACAAAATTGGTTTTGTTAGAAAAGCATTTGACTATTACAATAATGAACTCATCACATCAAATGGATTTGAATGTAACGTTGAGATTTTAGCACGCTTTAGTAAGATTGGTGTGAAGGCTGGAGAATACCCGCTCATCTTAGAATATCATTTAAAAGAAACACCAAGTAAAATGAGGGTTGCAAGGACCATTGTCGGTTATTTTAAGTTGTTAACGAAAGTTAAACAACCATCCTTGCCAAGACAATATGAGTAATTTAATAACGATTCTGTTGTCTGTTTTCTTAGGTTCTTTTGGGCAAATCATTTTAAAATTTGGTGCCAATAAATTAGGTAATCTCTCTTTAGCTTGGAATACAATCTTTATCGATATTTTCCGCATCGTTAAAGTACCAGAAATCCTGATTGGTCTTGTGTTATTTGGTTCAAGCTTTTTACTTTGGATCAAGGTTTTGACAAAGTCCGATCTTAGCTATGCTTACCCAATGGTTGGTTTAGGCTACATTAATGTGGTTGTGTTTTCTTATATTCTCTTCAACGAACAATTTACATTTATGAAAGTTTTAGGCGTCGTACTCATTGTGTTGGGTGTAGTTGTATTAAATAAATAAAATAGAATCTAAAGCAAAAAAAGTAGCTTGCCCTTTTTAAGAAAAGGACAAGCTACTTTTTGTCTAGCTTATAAAAAGAATACTCAGGAGCTTCCACTACTTCAACTTTCGTGAAGTTTTCATCGAGATAGTTTCGATAAGATCGATCTTCATCCCCGTAAATAAACCCTTTCAGAGGAATAAAATATTTCGCTCCATGTGCGATAAAGTAATCAATCTCCTCTTCTGGACCATGTGGGATATAATCATAATAATTAATATTTGCACGCCATCCTTTTCTCTCGCTAGCATTGATTAACTCAGGAGAAAAAGTGCCAATAACAATCAAATCTTCCTTTTCCGTATACTTTTTAACATATTCCGCTTGTATCAATATATTTTCTTTTTCAACAACTCTTGGCTGTATATTGGTATAACTATTGAATGTCATGACAACCATGATGAAAGTTACAGGAATCATTCCATACTTCCACTTGAACAATATACCTAAAGCCTTCCCCGCAAGAATAGCAATCAGTGGACCAATAAATACAAGGTAATAGTTAAAACGAATGACTGCAACAATGACGAGAACTTCCATCACGATGGCAAGCCACCAAACAATAATTGGCGATTCTTTCCTCCACTTAAATTGAAATACCCCAATAGTCGCTAATACTAGTCCAATCCATGTAAATGATTGTGGCAAATGGGTATAAAAAAACTGAAGAGATTGGCTTGAAAAAATCGCATTCGTAAACTTGGGCAGGATATGTTTCGAGGCAATCCCTGTTACAAAGTTAAACTCTGCAACCCCCTCTAACCACTTAAAATAAATCACCGGTAAAGAGAGTGAGATAATAGCAAAAAACCATAACTGCCATTTAATAAAAATTGTCTTCTTAAATTTTGCAATACTCATCCATAACATCGGGATGCCAATGAAGATCGCTGGAACTTTTACGAGAATGGCTAGTGCTGTCATGATTGTCGCCATGATGAGCGTTTTAAACTTTTCATGATCAATCCATTTACTAAAATAATAGAAAGCCCCGAGTGTAAAGAACAGTACTGCCGATTCAGGCATAATTGCCCGTGTATAATACAAATTCAACGGAAAAATCGCATAGAGTAAAGTGATGACAAAAGAAACTTTCGTCGAATAGTACCGTTTTGAAATAAAATAAAGATAACACGCTGACCCTGCGAAGAACAATATCGGAACTAATCTTGCAAGTTCATAATGGTATCCAAATAATTTATATAAAATAGCAATGATAAAGGTCGTAATTTGAAATTCCAATTGAGCATAATTTGGTGCTTCCCCATCATAATTGAGCTGGGGAAAAAAGATGTTGAAGCGGTCTTCCACAAAGTTTCTTGCCATCGATTCTGTGTCTGCTTGACGCCAGGATTCCCCAACTTCATAGGGCGAGTTGCCTATATAAGGCAACCTCATGATTACAACTAATGCAAACAAGATGATGACCAAGGATAGATTTGAAAAACGCATTCCCAGTAACTCCTCACAATCATTGATTAAACAAATGCATCACACTAGTTTCATTGTAACCATCAATTGGTGACATCAAACCAAAACACCATAAAAGTGGAAATTCGCAAATTCTTACAATTATTATTTGTTCATTATTATTCCTATTCCACAATGAAACGACCTTATTCCTTCATTTTGAATACGATAATGAAAAAAAGCTAGAATGACATGAAGCCACTCTAGCTACTCTATATAAAATACAATTGCTTATCCTGTAACTGCCGACAACTTTCTTAAGCAAAATGCAATGAAGGTATACAATACAATACTAACTAGGGCAATCACGCCACAAAATGATACAATCGTTATTTCCCCTACAACATCGAATAATGGAATATACCATTTTAACGCAATTGCTAAAATCGGGATAAACACCATTAACCCAATAAACGAATAGCCCCCGACTAACCCGAACTTAAAAAAGATATAATTCAATAACAATCCACATAGTAAGCATAAAAACAATAAAACAAAGTCAAACAAAAACATAAAGTGAAACGCTATAGTTGGATTAATAAAGTACAATGGGTGGAAAATCATAAATTGTTCTAGCTCCAACACTCTATTCAAAAAGAAAATGCCTTGGTGAAGCCCTGTACTAAACAATGCCGTCACCAGGCTCCAGCATAAAAAGAATAGTCCTGTTACCCCAACATACTGTAAGCGAGTTAACCCAAATTTCATAAAATAGGAAAACGTGCTCGTTAACCATTTAGACCCCATCGTGACAAAGAATATATAAATAGGAACCGATAAAATAATCATAAAAAATGTATCTTGTACTAGTGTTAGCACAACAAAAAAGGAAAATAACACAATCGCCAATAATACTGACCAAAAAATGACGTTTTGCTTCTTATACGTTTGGAAAAATACATAAAAGCTGCCTTTAACTAAGTTCATATTGCATACCTCGCTTTCTGCTGTTTGCTTAGGTATACAAGTAATTCTTGCAATGACACACGTTCAGATGTTATTGCATTATTATTAGACCAATCATCTTTCAAATAAAGTACAGCCATCTTCTCATTCATAAATACTTGTTCATAAATCACTTCATGGTCCTTAGCGACATTTGCGACTTCCTCAGCAGATCCTCTAATCGCAAGTATCGTTTCATCCCATTCCAAATAATCTTTTTGTAATAACAATTCACCCTCATCTAATATGAGCACTTCATCAAACAAATTGCTTACTTCGTCAATTAAGTGGGTTGATAGAATAAATAATCGTGGTTGGACCTCTTGTTCTTCAATTAATAAATCATAGAACTTACTGCGAGCTGCAACATCCAGTCCGATATATGGTTCATCACAAATGGTAATCGGTGCACGACTGGCTAAACCCGTAATTATTCCCAAAGCTGAGCTCATTCCTTTTGAAAGGTTTCTCACTTTGCTTTTTGGAGGTAGTGCAAATACTTTCAATAGTTTTCTAGCAAGTTCTTGATCCCATTTTGGATAAAAGTAACGATTTGCTTTTAATGATTGCTCTACTGTCATATCTTGCTGAAAGTTTCCTGTCTCTGCAATAAAACAAATATCTCTCAATACTTGTGCTGTGTTAAATACTGGGTTTCCATTCACCAGAAGTTCTCCATCAGTAGTAGGTATAATCCCAGACAATATATTTAGGAAGGTTGTTTTTCCTGCCCCATTGTGACCCAGAAAACCAACAATCTTTGGACCTTCGATGGTAAAATTCAATTTATTTAACGCTACTTTGTCTTTGTACTTCTTCGTTACATTTCTCACCTGAATATTCATCATGTTACCCCTTTATAACATTTTTCGTAAATCCTCTTCAGTGATTCCAAGACGTTTTGCTTCTATTTTTAATGGTTTAATATATTGCTCAACAAAGCTTTCTTTGCGCTCATTTATTAAAATTTCGCGCGCACCTTCACTAACAAACATTCCTACCCCACGTTTTTTGTAGATAACCCCCTTATCCACTAACTCATTGACCCCTTTACCTGCAGTTGCAGGATTAATTTGATATTCTTTTGCAAATTCGTTTGTAGAAGGCACCCTGTCTTCTGGCTGTAAGTGGCCATCCAATATTGCCTCTTCTATTCTCTCTCGAATTTGTTGGAAAATTGGTTTTTGATCAGATAATGAATGTTTCACCAGGTTTCTTTCCTCCAAATAATCACTCTAGTTGTTCGGTTAGTTAGTTATGCAACTAACTATATAACAAGTAGAATATTCTGTCAATTAGATTTCATAAAAAAGAAGGTACCTAGTTAAAGGCACCTTCCAAAACGCATATTCAAACTGGATCATCAACTATAAACTTCATTTCTTTCTGAATAGACATTCACGCGATTACGCCCTTCTCCTTTAGCTTCATATAATGCTTTATCGGCTTTATTTAGTAGCTTATAGAGTGTCTCACCGTCTTCACTCGTTGCCTCTGCAACTCCACAACTAACCGTAATTGGAATATTTCCTTCTGATGTAATAAAAGGTTTTGTCCTCAAATACCCACATAGACGAGTGGCTAATGCATATCCATCATCTGCGCCATGTCCATTCAAAGCAAGAACGAACTCCTCTCCACCATACCGCGCAAAAAGAGCATCTTCTTTCAGTTGCGATTCGAACACATTGACTATGTGAACAAGTAATTGGTCCCCTACATGGTGACCATACGTATCATTTACCTTTTTGAAATAATCAATATCTAACAAAATAACTGAAAATGGCAAACCCTGTTCTTTAGCTAAAGAAAAATCCCGTTTACTTTGCTCAAAAAATGCACGACGATTAAAGATCTTTGTTAAATCATCATAGTATGCAAGATGTTCTAATTTAACTTGTAGTTGTTTCAAGTCCGTTATATCTGTGAAAATGATTAATAGTCCCTTGCATTGTTGATGATTTATTAAATAAGATGTTCGCACCTGGTAGACTCTTTCGGAACGTCCAAGCTGTACTTCTTGGTTGAACGGTTTCATCTCTTCATTAAAAGGAAACGCATTTCCTGATAACTCAATCCAAACGTCATTAAAATCCAAACCATACATCGATTTATTTAATTGTGAAAACATTGTTTTGCAGGCTTGGTTATATTCAATGAGTCTATTAGTTTCATCTAACACTATTACACCATCATTTATACTATTGAAGATTGCGTCTTTGGCAATTGGCATAATAGTGAACAAACGTGAAGTACTAATTGCCCATAAATATAATAATGAAGTTAGCCATAACACCATTGGTACGGGGTCAACTCCCGGAGGTGTAAGACCAACTAAATAAAGAAATGCTGTTACCATCGGAACAAGCTGTCCAAACATTAATGCAATCAATTGCAGCTTGTAAACCTTTGTTGTTTCCTTCCAACGAAAGATTAAAAATAAGAAAGCAACAAACATACAACCAAATGTAAAAACGCCATGAATCATATACCATGTACCAATCTCTAAATGGACAAAAGGCGCACCTAAAGTTGGTTCTAATTCAAACACTCGGTAATGAAGGTGATGGAATTGATTTGTCGCCACCATCACTAAACTAATGACTGGAATGACGAAAAGTGCGATCACTCTTCGTATAGGTACCTTTTTTCCTAGATAGCTCATGACGAATAATAATCCTAAAGGTGGAGAAAATGGCATGCCCATATATTGAATCGTTGTCCAAAATGCAATTTGTTCAATCGATGTGGACAGTAAGGCAAATGCAGAGGCAAAGCAATAAATGACTGTACAAGCAGTAGTCAAAATAAAAAGATTAATGATCTTAGTAAACTGTTTCCTTTTTACGATTATGTATATCAGTATATATAAGCTAAGAAAACCGGATGTACTAATAAGTGTGATAAAAGTAGTCATATCCGAATTCACGATTTTATACCTCTTTTAAATAGTATATTTTCACCTAATGTAGCATACCTCCGTTTAAATTGGGATGGTCTATCATAAAAAAAATTTTCGTTTCAATAAAACAATCAATAAGTATTCACATCTTCAAAAGTATGCTTCAACTATTAGAAGGAACCAAACCAGTTTGAAATCCCCCCTTACAGATCAAATACTCCAGACACCTCTTATTATTAAATCTTTCTTCTTAATATAAAAATCTAATAAAATGATATAAAATACCCAAAACAATAAGTTTCAATCATATGTCTTTTTTACTACAAATACCATGGACATTACATAGGTATTTTATAAACCTATTATAATTATTATTACAATGAGTATTTGACCAACACACACTAATTAACGATATATTTTTTATATATTTAATAAATTTACGCTATTATTTTCGATTTTTATCCATTTGTATAAATATTCCTACACGTCCATTCATTGACTGTAATTTGTCGAATAGTATAAGATTGATTTTGTTCATATGAATCTATTAATCTCAAAGGAGTATGACTTTATGAGTAATCCAGGCGGATATACATTGAACTTAAATCGCATTGAAAAGAAATTAGAATTAGGCGTTTTTGGTAAGTTCGATCCAGATAAAGAGAAAGAGTTTTTTAACGAGTTTCAAGGCATTATTAGCCAAATTAATCCTTCTGACTATACGTTGTATGCTGATTGTTCTTCGATGCAGGTTCTATCACAAGAACATATTGATAATTTATCTCAAACAATTACTATGTATAAACAAGTTGGGTTCCAAGATATTGTGATAAAAATTGAAACAAGCCCTGTTATTAAAATGCAATTAAATCGCGTTGCTCGCAATGTTGGTGCAAATTTAAGCTTTATAGAAGGATAAGCTACTTCGTTTGAAGTAGCTGTTTCTATATATATATATCTACATATATGCTTCAAGTTAATCTAATTAGGCTTTAAGGAGATGATACTGTGGATTCCATACATATTCGAGAAGTTGAAATATATCATCCTGAAACATCAATTGATAACGAGCATTACTTAGATCATTTTTCAAGAATTGGTCAGGATGTGGAAAAATTACTGGTAGATACGTTAGGCCGGAAAGAACGTTATGTGATCACAGATCCAAGTGAAAATTCAATAACAATGGGGATACAGGCAGCTAAAAAGGCTTTAAAAAAGGCAAATTTATTAGGGAGTGACTTAGATTTAATCTTCTTTGCCATTCAAACTCCTGAGCAACTAATGCCAACAAACGCAATGCATGTACACCGCGAATTGAATGCAGGTGCTCACACATTAGCTTATGACATCAATGTTAATTGTACTGGTATGATTGCAGGGATTGATCAAGCTTCCCGCTATATGTTAACCAATCCACATGTCAAAAGGGCATTACTAATTGGTTCGGATTATCTATCGATTTTAACAGACCCCGAAGATGCCATTACACATGCAAATTTTGGTGATGCCGCCTGTGCAGTCATCTTAGAAAAGTCTGATGAAAATGGTGGGTTTATTGATGCATCGTACCATGTAAATACTTCAGATTTAGGCAACTTGACCTTCCCTGTTGAAGGGTTTACTGCCTTATTGCATAACCCTACATCAGCTAAATATATAAAAGAATTAACACCTCCAGAAGATACAACACAAGAAACAGTTGATTTAATTAATAAGGTGTTAGAACGAAATAATATGTCGTTAGATGACATTGATTTTATTTGTCCATCACAATTTGCTATTTCACTCATTCAAAAAGTAAGTGAAAAGTTAGCCTTCGACGAGGAAAGAATGCTATTTGTTGGTGACCAATATGGCTACACAGCTAGCACTAGCCCGTTTTTAGCCTTTTACGAGGGAATCCAATCAGGAAAAATTAAACGAGGCGATAACGTATTATTTTATACCATTGGGACTGGTCATCTTATTGCAACAGCAATATTCAAATATTAAAAAAAAGCACATAGCCCTATTTCCACAGGGTTATGTGCTTTTACTTAGCAACTATAAATAGAAGTTGCTCCTTTTTTACAGATTTTTTATCTTTCTTCTATCCAATGACAGAGCTCATCCACCTTTAAAGGACGTGAGAAATAGTAGCCTTGAATATCCGGTGTTTTAGCTAAACCAAGAGAGGTGATAAAATCAAATTGCTCGTCCGTTTCAACACCTTCTATGACAACTTTTAAATTTAAAGAGTAACAAAGTTTGACGATTGCTTTTAAAACAGCAGAATCCCTTTCCGATAAAGGCACACCGTCAACAAAGGATTTATCAATTTTCACGGTCGTAATTGGCATCGATTTTAAATAAGACAAGGAGGACAAGCCTGTTCCGAAATCATCCAGAGCGACAGATACTCCCATTTCCATAAACTTACGAATCGCAGAAATCGCATTTTCAATATCATGAATTACACTTGTCTCTGTAATTTCTAACTCAATATAACGACTATCGATTTTATACTTTTCAAGATTCCCCCTCAAAACATCGTATAATCGCGTAGATGTTATATAAGGTCCTGGTATATTTATCGATACGTGAGAAAACGGTACTCCTTCTTTTAGGACATTTTTTACTCTTTTCATTTTTACTTAAAAATATACAAAACAAAAATGGACTGATTTCTCAGTCCAAGATTACGTTCTATTTTAAAATATACCCCGTTATTCCCCCGTAAACCAAAGCTAATCCAATAACAACCGCAGGATGAATCTTCCACTTCTCAAGCATTAAGAAAGCAATTCCCATTATGAAGATCGTTTGAAGATCACCAAGTAATCCTCTTGATTCAAAGAAGAATTGAAGTGTCATCGCACCGATTAATACCGCTATGACTGGTTTGACAACTTTCGAAATGTTTTTCACTTGTTTTGAATCTTTATATTTCATGAGAATTGCCATGAGTGCAAGCATAAGCAAAAGTGATGGTGCAACTGCAGCAAATAAACCAATAATTGAACCTAGAACTCCACCTTCAACATAGCCTATATACCCTGCCAGTTTTGTTGCGATTGGTCCTGGTAATGCATTGGCTATCGCCAACACTTCACCAAATTCTTGCGTTGTCATCCATCCGTAGCGCTCAACCACTTCCTCCTGAACTAAAGGAATGATACCAGGACCGCCACCATACCCTAAAATTCCGGATATAAAAAACGCTAAAAAGATTTCCCAATAGATCATTTACTCACTACCCTTTTCCCCATCTCCCTTTTTCTTAAAAGGGATAAAAACTGCAACAATTAAGACTGCAATTAAAATTGCAGGATGAATACCGACTACTTCTAGTAGTAGGATTGATACTACAATCAGCAATAACCCTTTAACCCAACCAAAAGAGTCTGTTGATTGTTTAATAAAATTCCAAGTAAGCACCGCTAACATCACGCACACGACAGGCACTACTGAATTTGACATATTTTGAACCCACGGAATATCTTTATATGCCTGCAATACACCTAGCAAAAGCATCATAAGAAGCACTGTAGGTACAACTGAGGCGATGATGGCATTAATACATCCCCTTATGCCTCCAACTCGATAACCAATGTAACCAGCTAACTTAGTCGCAATGGGTCCAGGCATCGTATTAGCAAGAGCAATGGTGTCTCCAAAGTCTTCAAGAGTCATCCATCCAAATTTATCGACCACTTCTTTTTGTACAAGCGGAATGGATGAAGGACCTCCTCCAAAGCCGAGTATGCCCACTCGGAAAAACGCCATGAATAGCTGACTAGATTTCGCACGATTCTCCATTACCAAGCAGCTACCATTCCGTCTGTTCTTGACTCTGTTCCACCAGCAAGCACGCCCGTTTCCGGATTTCGCCAAATAATTTGACCACGTCCGAAACTACCTGTATCAGGTAATACTTCAATGTCATGCCCCTTACGTTGCAATGCTTGAACAAGGTAATTTGGGAACTCTGGCTCCACATGCACTTTCTTTCCACCTACCCATTGCCATCTCGGTGCATCAAGAGCTGCTTGTGGGTTCAATAAATAATCAATTGTATTGGTAACGACTTGGAAATGTCCTTGTGGCTGCATATAACCACCCATTACACCGAACGGACCAACTGCAACTCCATCCTTTGTTAAGAAGCCCGGAATAATTGTATGGTACGTACGTTTCTTCGGTTTTAGATAGTTTGGATGGTTATCATCTAACGAGAAATCTGCTCCTCTATTTTGTAAGGCAATTCCTGTTCCTGGGATCACAATTCCTGAACCAAAGCCCATATAGTTACTTTGAATATAAGACACCATATTTCCTTCACTATCCGCTGTAGCAAGGTAGACCGTTCCACCTTTTACTAATTCTACTGGTTTTGGTTCAACCGCAACTTCACCAATTTCTTTCACACGAACAGATGCATGCTCTTTCGATAATAATTGCTCCGTACTAATCGGCATGTCTTCTGGCTCTGTAATAAATGCCTGCCCATCAACAAATGCTAGTTTCATTGATTCTATTTGTTGATGAATTGTTTCGGCAGATTGCCATTTCGGTGCATCTAACTGTTCAAAATTATTTAATGCCATTAGCGCAACCATTCCTTGACCATTAGGAGGAATCTCCCACACATCATAACCACGATATTTTGTTGAGATTGGTTTAACCCATTCTGGTTCGTAAGAAGCTAGATCTGATTTTCTTAAGAATCCTCCATGCTCTACCATGAAGTCTTCAATTTTTTGAGCAAGCTCCCCTTCATAGAAACTTCTCGCTTCAGTCTCACCGATTTTACGCAATGTTTCCGCGTGTCCTTTCGAGCTCCAAACTTCCCCTATTTCCGGCGCTTTACCATCTGGGGTGAAAGTTTCAAACCAAGCTTCAAACTCTTTTCCTTCTCGCTTTTTATAAGCTTCATAGGCCTTCTTCCAATACTTACCTAAGATTGGCGTTAAAGGATAACCTTCCTCAGCGTAACGAATAGCTGGCTCAAGTGTTTCTTTTAAAGATAATTTTCCAAATCGCTTCGATAAAGCCGCCCAAGCAGCTGGAACACCAGGAACTGTAATAGGTACAAGTCCTAATGTTGGCATTTTTTCATGTCCAAGTGCCTTTACAGCTTCTGCAGTTAATAATTCCGGAGATTGCCCTGATGCGTTCAAACCATAAAGTTCTCCCTTAATCCATACAATAGCAAAAGCGTCCCCACCAATACCGTTTGATGTTGGTTCCACTACCGTTAATGTTGCTGCCGTTGCAATTGCAGCATCAATGGCATTTCCACCTTTTTTTAATATTTCTAATCCTGCCTGTGCAGCTAGTGGCTGAGATGTTGCCACCATTCCGTTTTTGGCGAATACTGTATGACGTTTTGATGCAAAAGGATGATTTAAGTAATCCATTTTCCCACTCCCCTTCAACTAGTAATCTCGTAATTACCTTGAATATATAATTCTAAATTTTACAAACATTATTATATAAAGTAAACTTAATTATATTTAATGCGATGTTAAGTAAAACTTAATATAAATTTGAGGTGATTTTTCTGGATCATCAACTGGAGATATTCGTTACAACAGCAGAACAAAAAAGCTTCACTCGTGCTGCAGAGTTACTTCACATTACACCGTCAGCAGTTAGCCTTAGTATTAAGGCACTTGAGAAGAAGTTGGATACAAAGCTGTTTGATCGAAACAATAAATACGTTCAGCTAACAAAATCTGGTCAAATTGTTTATACACAAGCAAAGGAAATTCTACTGAAATATGATCATATGAGACACTTACTCTCTGAACTAGAACCTTCTATAAACATATCCCTGTCCATTGGTGCTGCTTACACATTTGGCGAGTATTTTCTCCCAAGCATTATTTATGCTTTTAATAAACGACACTCAAGCATCATTCCGGATATCACCATTCATAATTCCAAAACAATTACCGATCAAGTTCAAAAACAGGAGTTAGATATTGGGTTTATCGTCCGGTCAGAAATCGGTGATATCTCTGATGTCGATATCTTTCCTTTTTATGAAGATAATCTAGTCATTGTTGCAAGACCAGATCATCCAATATTAAAAAGCAGCGGAATTGATTTAGATCTACTAGAAGCGGAAACGTGGATAATACGTGAAGTCGGCTCAGGAACAAGAGAAGTAACGGAAAAGTTCTTTTCCCAACTCGGTATCTCACCGAAGAAAATCATGAGTTTCGGAAGTTCTCAAACCATTAAGGAATCCGTAGCCCTTGGGCTTGGAATTTCCTACTTATCTGAATCCATTGTAAAGAATGAAATTCAGGCTGGCACACTCGGGGCAATTAGTCTGTTGGAATATCAGAATAAAAGCAGCTTCCACTACATCATTCACCGCTCCCAAACGCAGTCAATGGCTATTAAACAATTCCGAGAATTTCTGGATACCTATACAATGTCTGAAATAGCCTCAATCGCTTTAAAAAAGAAGATTCGGAAGGGATAATGCTAGTATTTGCGAGATTTAATATTGTAAGCCTACAAGATAATAGACAGTTTAGCAGATTTATTAGACAAAGCTCTGGAGATATTAGACACTTTGTGATACTTATTAGACAATTCCTTATGGATATTAGAACTCATCGGGGATATTAGACGATTTCATCTATTTATTAGACCATTCTCTTAAAATATTAGACAATCTGCTATGCTTATTAGACAAAATCCAAAGATTATTAGAAAAGTTCACTCTAAATGCACTAGAAAACCCAGCAAATCTTGTTTGCTGGGTTCCTTTATGTTTAAAAACTAACTAATTCACTTTAATTTGTTTCACTTCATTTTCAAGCCCATCTGCTAATTGTTCTAGGTGGTTTGCTCTTTCTAAAATCCCTTCCATCGAAGAACTAGATTCTTCAATAGAAGCAGTTGTTTCCTCCACTCCTGCTACTACAGACTCAGAGATAGCTGCGATATCCTCTAACGATTTATTAATCGTTTGTGAGTTATCTGAAATTGCTCCTAGGTTTTCTGAAATCTTTTCAATCTGCTTCCCAATACTTGTAACAGATGTATGAATTTTATTAAATGCTTCACCTGTTAGTTCGATTTGATTGCTTCCTTCTTCTACTAGCGCATACCCTTCGACTAAGGATTGTGCAACGTGTTTTGATTCAGACTGAATATTTTCCACAATTTTCGTAATATCTTGCACCGATTTTGATACTTGCTCTGCCAGTTTTCGTACCTCTTCAGCGACAACCGCAAAACCTTTCCCATGCTCGCCAGCACGTGCCGCTTCGATAGAAGCATTCAACGCTAGTAAGTTCGTTTGATCCGCAATAGACTTAATGACAACAACTAATGAAGAAATTTCATTTGTTTGCTGGCTTAACTCTTGTACTCGTTTTACAGCATCATTTACTGTTTGGTTAATTAGATTCATCTTTTCTTTAGATGCAGCCATTAAACGAGTTCCTTCAAAAGTAAATTCTTGAATTTCCTTTGAATCTACTGATGCTTCTTTTCCGAAATCGTTTGCTTGTGCAATCTGGTATGCAAATGAACTCATCTCATCAGTCAATGAATTTAACGAACCGGATTGTTTTTCCATACTAGATGCTAACTCTTGCATAGTAACCGCAATTTGTGTATTAGCTAGTTGAACATCATTTGAAACAGTTGTTAATGCTTCGCTCTGTGTATTAACCGATTCAGAAGCTTTGGAAATGTTTGCAATCATATTCTTTAAATTTTGCTGCATGGAATTAATTGCATTAGCCAATAAACCAATCTCATCTTTTCTTTTCACTTCAATTGTCGTAGTAAAATTACCTTCCCCTACTTTTTGTACTTGTGTCGTTAAATTTTTGAGCGGTCTGATCATATAGTAAATCACGATAGAAACCACAAAAATACTAATTAATGATATTACAATAATGAGAATGATTAAATTTCGAATGCTAGCAAACATATTTTCATATACGTTTGTTACATCAATATCTGCCCCAATTAACCCAATCACCTCTCCAGATTCTGAAGTAATTGGATAATAGGCAGAGACCATTCCGCCCCATTCTTTGGTATAAGACATATCAACTTGCAATGATTTCTCTTCAAACGTATTTACCATTGCAGGGAAATCTTCAATGTTCTCTTCTTTATCTCCTATAACCGAAGCCGTATCATCTTCAAGAGGCCAGCCATCTACCATATAATAATACTCGTATGTATCATTTACTTTTTGACGTGTCATAGTGTATAGATATGTCATACCAGATGTTTCTCTTATTTCATTTAATTGTTCTCGCAACTCATAGTAGTAGTCCGTTTCACCTGATTCCAATGTAATTTCTTCATACTCATCTACATCTATTACGTTGACCGCGTTTTGAACAATTGATCCTGCAGTTTGACTAACCGACTCCTCTATTAATCTCATACTAGAAGTTAAACTAATCGATGTGATTGTTACGCTAACAACTAAAATTATTAAGGTTAAAATAACAATCAATTTTGTCCGAATACTCTTTCTCATTTATCTCTTGCTCCAATCCCCCAAAATGCCTAATTAACAGATTCTACATAATCCAATTATACCAAAGAATACCATGTAAAATAAATTCCTTGTCATAGATATCGATAAAATTATTTCACTATTATAAATATTCATATTACTATATTCACTTTTAGCCTCTAACGAACTTACACGATCTGCGAACTTTCCGCTAAAAAAGGGAGATTGAAAGCATTGCAGAAAATGGCAATATTGAAGTATTAACAGAAGAATCTATGGCTACAATAGTTACGGTTGAAGACCTTATTGAGATAAAGAGAATCATTTTAATCTTATTCTCAATTACTTTGCGCAAATTAGTAAATTTTTCATCAAAAAATATGTCACTTATTTCAACGACTTATATCGAAAGTTTCTTCATCAAGTATATATTCCATATTGTTCATACAAAATACACATATATTTTGTTGACAAAAATCGACAAACAAACAAGAATTATAACTAGATTATAATTACTATTAATTAATGGAGGTTTTAGATTATGTCATTAATCGGAAAAGAAATATTACCATTCCAAGCACAAGCTTTCAAAAACGGTGAGTTTATCTCAGTATCAGACCAAGATTTAAAAGGTAAATGGAGTGTTGTTTGCTTCTACCCTGCAGACTTTACTTTCGTTTGTCCAACTGAACTTGAAGATCTACAAGAGCAATATCCAGAATTACAAAAATTAGGTGTTGAAGTATATTCAGTTTCAACTGACTCACACTTCGTTCATAAAGCATGGCATGATTCTTCAGATAAAATTGGAAAAATTACTTACACAATGATTGGCGATCCTTCTCATGTTATTTCACGTAACTTTGATGTTTTAATCGAGGAAGATGGTATGGCTGACCGTGGTACATTCATTATCGATCCAGATGGTATCATCCAAGCAATCGAAATTAATGCAGACGGTATTGGCCGTGATGCAAGTACTCTAATTAACAAAATTAAGGCTGCTCAATACGTTCGTAACAACCCAGGTGAAGTTTGTCCTGCAAAATGGAAAGAAGGTAGCGAAACACTTAAACCTAGCCTTGACCTTGTAGGTAAACTTTAAGGAGAGATATAAATGGCACTCGATGCAGAAATTAGATCACAGCTAAGTCAGTACCTTCAGCTGCTTGAGAACGAAATCGAGCTTAAAGTAAGTCTAGGTACTGGCAAAGCATCTGATGAAATGCTAGCTCTTTTAGAAGAGCTAGCTTCTCTTTCTTCAAAAATCACTGTTGAAAAAGTACAACTAGAGCGCACACCAAGCTTTAGTGTAAACCGTGTTGGCGAAGATACAGGTATTGTGTTTGCTGGTGTTCCACTTGGACACGAATTTACATCATTAGTTTTAGCCCTACTTCAAGTTGGAGGTCGAGCTCCAAAAGTAGAGCAAAGTATCATCGATCAAATTAAAGCGATTGATGGTGAATATAACTTTGAGACTTATGTTAGCTTAACTTGCCACAACTGTCCGGATGTTGTACAAGCTCTTAATATCATGAGTGTTCTTAACCCGAACATTCGCCACACAATGATTGATGGTGCTGTATTCAAAGAAGAAGTGGAAAGTAAAGACATTTTAGCTGTTCCTGCGGCTTACTTAAATGGCGAATCATTTGGTAATGGTCGTATGACAATCGAAGAAATTCTAGCTAAATTAGGTTCTGGTCCTAAGGCCGAAGAACTTGCAAATAAAAACCCGTACGACGTTCTTGTTGTAGGTGGCGGTCCTGCAGGGGCAAGTGCAGCAATCTATGCAGCACGTAAAGGTATTCGTACAGGTATTGTTGCAGAACGCTTTGGTGGTCAAGTTTTGGATACACTATCAATCGAAAACTTTATAAGCGTGAAAGAAACTGAAGGTCAAAAACTTGCAGTAGCCCTTGAAGAGCATGTTAAACAATACAACGTCGATATTATGAATCTTCAACGTGCAACTCGTTTAGAAAAGAAAGACCTTATTGAAGTTGAACTTGAAAATGGTGCTGTTCTGAAAAGTAAAACTGTCATCCTTGCAACTGGTGCTCGCTGGAGAAATGTGAATGTTCCAGGTGAAGCAGAATTCAAAAACAAAGGTGTAGCTTACTGTCCACACTGTGATGGTCCTTTATTTGCAGGCAAAGATGTTGCCGTAATCGGAGGAGGAAACTCTGGTGTTGAAGCAGCAATCGACCTTGCGGGGATTGTAAACCATGTAACTGTTATCGAATACAACGAAGCGTTAAAAGCCGATGAAGTATTACAAAAACGATTACACAGCCTTCCAAATGTTACAGTTCTAACAAGAGCACAAACGAAAGAAATTACTGGAACTGACAAAGTAAATGGTCTTACATATGTAGATCTTAACTCTGGTGAAGAAAAACATATTGAATTGGCTGGAGTGTTTGTTCAAATCGGCCTTGTACCAAACACAGAATGGTTAGAAGGTACGCTTGAACGTTCTCGTTTTGGTGAAATCATCGTTGATAAACGTGGTGCTACTACTATTCCTGGTGTCTTTGCTGCTGGTGACTGTTCTGACAGCGCATATAAGCAAATTATAATCGCCATGGGATCTGGTGCAACAGCTTCCCTATCAGCGTTCGACTACTTAATTCGAAATTAATCTATTCTTAATAGATATATAGAAATAGCACGATCCATTCATTAGTGTGGGTCGTGTTTTTTTGTTTACTGGAAACTATAAATATTTATTGTATATTTTTCCATATCAATTTATGATAGATTGTGCTGAAGATGAGAATCTTTGTATCAAAATCTAAGGAGATAACTATGAAACTAGTTCATTCGTTACCGCTATTACTCACTGGATTGATTGCTTTATCTGCATGCTCTGCTAACACAGATACTGAATCAGTTGACGTAAAAGAGGAAGAAGTCGTAGAAACATCAGCCAGCACTACTAATACAAAAACGGAAACCAAATCTGATACTTCAAAATCAGATGAAACTACTGAAAGTCAGTCTGAGCAAATCGTAAACCAATTCTTCGATGTAGACTTTGGAGATATTTCATTTGCTTTACCTGAAAGTGTAGTTCCAATTGATGTAGGTGAACAACCACTTCCGGTACTCGCAGTCTACCTAAATCAAATGACTAGAACAAACTTAAATGTTGTCGCTGAACCTTTAGCAGAGCCTGTAAGCTTGGATGAATATATCGAAAACGTAATAGCACAATCAGGTGTTGAATTTGTAAGTAATGAAACCTATCAATCTAATGGTTTCGCGTGGAATGAAACGATTCGATTTATTGAAAATGAAATGGGAGAAATTCATTTAATTCAACGTACAATTATTCACAATAATACCGCTTATATCTTCTCATATTCTGGTAGTCCAGATGTTATTGAAAATGACTTTGAACTATTCAACTATATTTGCGCTTCTGTAACAACTATTCAATAAAGAATCTTTTCACGCGCCTAGACTTATCTGGCGCGTTTTTATAAATAATCAACCGTCTTTCACCCAAAATTGGTATTCCAACCTATATCCATCATATAATGATATTAGTGATGACTATTATAGTAAGGAGCGGATACATATGATCATCGTAACCACTGAAAGAATACCGAATCATGAAGTAAAAGAAGTGTTAGGTCCTGTTTTTGGACTAACTGTACGAGCAAGAGGTTTAGGAAAAGATATTGTCGCTTCCTTTAAAGGGTTAATTGGTGGAGAGATCAATCAATATACGGAAATGCTTGAAGATGCTCGAAAACAAGCAATCGATCGTATGGTACAAAATGCTTCCACAATGGGTGCAAATGCCATTGTCATGATGCGATTTGACTCTGGAGAAATTGGTCAGAACATGAGCGAAATTATTGCCTATGGAACGGCTGTTATTGCAGAAAAGGTATAGCCTATGGAATGGATTTTCGGAATTTACGGTATCTCATTTATTATCTTCCTTATTTTAGCACTTGGTTCTTGGTTCATTTGGGACCAACGATTTAGTAATAAACAAGGGCAACAAGTTCCCCCTGGCTTCAGACGAACTAACGAAGTCTCAATTGATCCAACGACCAAGAAAAGACTTGTCGTTTATTTCAACGAAGAAACAGGCGAGCGGTTTTATAAAGAGGAATAAAAAAAGTGTGAGTGCCAGGCACTCACACTTTTTTTACCTTCTAGTATTAAACATACTTAAAAGCGATCCTACTTGCCTCATTATATTTATCCCTTGTGTAATAGTGCCCATATGTCCTGCAAGCGAATTTAAATGTTCCGGGATTCTTGATGGAGGACGTCGGTTTGGAGGCTGATTTGGCCCTGGCATTCCATTTGGGTGAAAGTAAGCTTCGTCCTGTCTTCTCATCTGATTTTGATAGTAGTAAGCTTCTTCT